>JAHCKU010000343.1 GCA_026125625.1 Burkholderiales bacterium
ATTTCCAGACGCTGGCGGCCGGAATGATCCGCTTCGCCTTGCGGCGAGCCAGCAATCTGCGCTGGCAGAGTCTTTCTGTCGACAAAGCATCGCGCAGTGCCATCAAGAACCAGCGTGCCAGATGCATTTGGTTTACTGGCCTCTCTGGTGCTGGCAAGTCGACCATCGCTAACCTGCTGGAGAAGCGGCTGCATGCGGACGGGCAGCATACCTACCTTCTGGATGGGGACAACATCCGCCACGGACTGAACCGAGACCTCGGATTCACCGTGGCGGACCGGGTGGAGAACATCCGGCGGGCCGCGGAAGTGGCGAAGCTCATGGTGGACGCGGGCCTGATTATCATTGTGTCGTTCATCTCCCCGTTCCGCGCGGAGCGGCAGCTGGCGCGCAGCCTGTTCGAGGCGGGTGAGTTCATCGAGGTATTCGTCGACACACCGCTCGCCGAATGCGAACGCCGCGATCCCAAAGGCCTGTACGCGAAGGCGCGCGCGGGAACATTGAAGAACTTCACCGGGTTCGACAGCGTGTACGAAGCACCGGATGCGCCCGAGATCCACCTGCCGACGATCGATCGTTCCCCCGAGGAATGCGTCGATGCGCTGCTTTCTCGCCTGTGATGAGCGTCGATCCGCAACTGGTGATCGCCGCCGGCATCGAGCTCCTGAGCCCGAGGCAGGCATGAGCGCGAGAGGGGCCGTGCACATGGGGTGCGCATCCGGCTCGGGGCGCAGTGGCATCTTCTCGCGAGTCGGTGTGGCCCCCCGCCAGGCCGATATGTCTCGCACACCCGACAGCGACTGCAGGTGATGACCCAGCCAATCAGAATCGGACGATCCAGTGGTACCGGCGGCCTGGGCTTGCGCGAGGCGTGGGAGCGGCGTGAGTTGCTGTACTTCCTCGTATGGCGCGACTTCAAGGTTCGCCACAAGCAGGCCTTGCTCGGCTATCTGTGGCTGGTGATTCAGCCGCTGGGCCTGATGCTGCTCTACTCGCTATTCTTCTCCCTGCTCGCGAAGATTCCGTCCGAAGGCGTTCCCTATCCTCTCTATCTTCTGGCGGCGCTGGTTCCATGGCGCTTCTTCGCCTCAAGTCTGACGACCGGGGCAACCTCGGTAATGCGGGCATCCGCCCTGCTCAAGCAGGTGTACTTTCCGAGAATCTATCTCCCGATCACGGGCGTTCTGACCGGGGCGCTGAACACGCTGGTCGCGTTTCTCGTCCTGCTGGGCGTCATGTTGTACTTCGGCATGTGGCCATCCCCGCGGATCGTTCTGGTCGTCCCGCTGTTCCTGCTCCTCGCGGTGCTCGGGCTTTCACTTTCGCTGCTTGCGGCCTCCCTCAATACCTACGTGCGCGACGTCGCACAATCCATTCCGATCGTCGTACAGGGCTGGATGTATGCTTCGCCCGTCGTCTATCCGCTGAGCCTCGTGCCCGAGTCGGTCCGGGACATCTACGTCATGAATCCGATGGTGGGCATCATCCAGGGTTTCCGATGGGCGACTCTGGGTGTTGGGCCGAGCCCCTGGGCTCTCCTCGGATTGTCCGCCGCGGTGACGCTCGTTCTTTTCGTCGTCGGCCTGCTCATGTTCCGCAGGTTCGATCGCAACTTCGCGGACGTGATCTGATGAGCACGGATGTCGTCCTCAGAGCGGAAGGCCTGGGCAAGGAATACCACATTTCGGGCGGGCAGAGTGCTGCCGGAAACGCCTTCAAACGTGTGCGCAGCCGGGCGCGGGCGCTCGTTCAGGGCCGGATCGCTGAAGCCCTCGGGAGCGACGCGCGCTTCTGGGCGTTGCGCGATGTATCGTTCGAAGTGCGACGTGGTGAGGCACTGGGCATCATCGGGAGAAATGGCGCAGGCAAGTCCACGCTTCTGAAGATCCTTTCCCGCATCACGGAGCCGACCGAAGGTCACGCGGAGATCCACGGTCGCCTTGGGTCACTCCTGCAGGTGGGCGCAGGGTTTCATAACGAGCTTACGGGACGGGAAAACATCTACCTGAACGGCTCCATCCTCGGTATGAGCGCCACGGAGATCCAGCGCAGGTTCGATTCAATCGTTGAGTTCGCGGAGATCGGGAGGTTTCTCGATACGCCGATCAAGCACTATTCGAGCGGGATGCGGGTGCGTCTGGGTTTTTCCATCGCCATCAATCTGGATCCGGAAGTGCTGCTGCTCGACGAGGTGTTCTCCGTCGGAGATGCAGCGTTCCGGCAGAAGTGCGTGCAGCGCCTTTCCGTCGAGATAGGAAACGGCCGGACGGTGCTGTTTGTCAGTCACAACATGGAGCAGGTACGCACGCTCGTGGATCGATGCATGGTGCTCGACGCTGGACGGATCACCTTTCTCGGCGATCCTCAGGACGGCGTCGAGCGTTACCTGCAGATGGCGGCCATGCAGCGCAGCATCCTGAGTTTTCCCCTGCAACCGGCCTGCGTCGCACAAGTCGAGCGCTGCTACGTTCGGGACGAGTCGGGGGCGCCAACCGAGTTGGCGCCGTTCAACCGCCCGTTGACTGTGCGTGTCGAGTTTGTCGTATACGAATCCGATCCGACCGTCAGGCTCGGAGTCGTCGTGGCGTTTTGCAACGATTCGGGACAGTTCCTGACCCTGCTGTCGACCAACGACATGCCCGGCGCACCGGCCTTCGCTCGTGCGGGGCGCTATTACTTCGACGTCACCGTCCCGGCCTCGACCTTCAACCCGATCGAACTCACCGTCCGCCCGGCCATGTCGGCCGACGGGCGCGCAGTACACAACCATCCGCGTTTCGGTCACGGACTGACCGTGTCGTTGATCGATCCCGAGAACGACCAGACAGTCAAGCGCGATGCGGGGAAGGGCTCGGCGCTCCTGGCCATCGAACTGAAGGGGGAGTGCGGTTTGCTGGACGAGACGCTTCCGGCGCTCGACATGCGCGAGCGTAGAGCCTGACCGACGGGAACATGGCATGAACACGATCGTGGACGGTTCGAGTCTTCTCATCACCGGCGGTACCGGCTCCTTCGGTCGTGCCTTCGTCAAGCACCTTCTGACACAGACGCGGGTAAGGAGGCTGGTCGTATTCTCTCGTGACGAACTCAAGCAGTCCGAGATGGCGCAGGAACTCGCAGCGCTGGATGGCGGACGGCTCCGGTTCTTCCTCGGCGACGTTCGAGACCACGACCGCCTGGAGATGGCGTTGTCCGGGGTCGATTTCGTGGTGCACGCGGCTGCGCTCAAGCAGGTTCCGGCCGCCGAATACAACCCGATGGAATGCATCCGCACGAATGTGATCGGGGCAGAGAACGTGACGCGCGCGTCCATACGTTGCGGTGTCAAGCGCGTCGTGGCGTTGTCGACGGACAAAGCCGTGAACCCGGCCAACCTCTACGGGGCGAGCAAGCTGGCCGCGGACAAGGTTTTCATCGCCGCACATCATCTCGTCGGCGCACGCGACACGCGATTCGCCGTGGTGCGCTACGGAAACGTCATCGGCTCGCGAGGCAGTCTGGTGCCGCTCGTGCAGAAACTGCTTCGCGACAACGCCGAGAGCATTCCCATCACCGACTTCCGCATGACGCGGTTCTGGATCACTCTGTCCGAGGGCGTCGGCTTTACGCTCTCTTCTCTCGAAATGATGTGCGGCGGGGAAATCTTCACGCCGATCATTCCCAGTATGAAGGTGACGGACGTCGTAAGCTGCCTCGCACCTTCGATTCCCCAGCGCGAGATCGGGATTCGCCCCGGCGAGAAGCTGCACGAGACTCTGATCTCGTCCGACGACGCGCGCTGTTGCATCCGACTGAAGGATCGCTTCGTCGTGGTGCCACCCTGGCATCTGGACCGCGTGCAGCAACTGTGGCCCGAAGCGTCGCCTGTTCCTGCGGACTTCGCCTACACCAGCGATTCCAACGACTGGTGGCTGTCCCCCGCAAATTTCAG
>JAHCKU010000344.1 GCA_026125625.1 Burkholderiales bacterium
GAAGCGGCGTGCTGGACGAGGCTGCCGTGTGGCAGCGCATACGCCTGGCGCTGGCGGCCGGCAATGTCTCTCTGGCCAAATCGCTCGGCACTCATCTGCCGGCCAAGGCGCGCATGGACGGCAAGCAGCTCGATGCCATCGCGCGTGATCCGCAACGCTACCTGTCGACCAAGACCCTTCCGCTCAAGACGCGCGCACAGCGCGAGCTGGCAATCTTCGCCATCCAGCGTCGGGCACAGACCCTGCCCGCAGTTGCCGCAACCCGCCTGGAACGACTCGCACCCGCGCTTGCCGCCGAGGATCGCGCCTATGCTTGGGGCCAGGTGGCCATTGCCGGGGCTTTGCGCCATCGGGCCGAAGCGCTGGAATGGTACCGCCGCAGTGACGACAAGCTGCTGACCGACCGGCAACTGGGCTGGAAAGCCCGCAGCGCGATGCGCGCCGACGACTGGCCCAGCGTGGCTGCCGCCATCGAGGCGATGAGCGAGGCCGAGCGCCGCGTGACGGTGTGGCGCTACTGGCACGCCCGCGCACTGCTTGCCCAGGACCGGGCGGCAGAAGCGAATGCGCTGCTCGCACCACTTTCGGCCGAGCATAATTTCTACGGGCGCCTCGCGGCAGAGGAGCTGGGCGCCGGCTTTTCGACGACACCGATCCTCTACACGGCGTCGGCGGAAGAGATCGCCGGCATCGAGAAGCTTCCCGGCATTCGACGCGCGCTACATCTGTACCGGCTCGGTTTGCGTACCGAGGGTGTGCTCGAGTGGCGCTGGAGCGCACGCGCGTTCGACGACCGCCAGCTGCTTGCGGCGGCGGAAGTCGCCAGTCGTGCGGGCTGGTACGAACGTGCAATCGACAGCGCGGAGCGCACGCAGACGCTGCACGATTTCAACCTGCGCTATCCGCTGCCGCATCGTGACGTGGTCACCACCTACTCACGGCAGCTGGCCCTGGAGGAAGCCTGGGTATACGGGCTCATGCGGCAGGAGAGCCGTTTCGTGGCCGATGCCCGCTCCAGTGCCGGCGCACAGGGGTTGATGCAACTCATGCCCGCCACCGCGCGCTACGTAGCCCGGCGCATGGGCATGAACGGCTATGACTACCGCACGGTGACCGCCGTGGATACCAATATCAGCCTCGGCACCTACTATCTGCGCGATCTGATGGACAGCCTCGGGCATGCGGTGCTGGCCACTGCCGGCTACAACGCCGGTCCCGGCCGGGCACGCCAGTGGCGTGCAGAGAAGCCGCTGGAGGGGGCCATCTACGCGGAGTCCATCCCCTTCAACGAAACGCGCGACTACGTGCGCAAGGTAATGAGCAACACCATGTACTATTCGCGCCAGCTGGGCGAACAGTATCTGTCGCTGAAGCAGCGGCTCGGTCTGATCGAACCGCGCCCTAGCAGCAACGAGTAGCCGTCGCCTGATCCGGCAGCGGCGCTGTCCGGCTCAGCAACCTCGATACGCTTCGACGACTCAGGGCAATGACCATCCGCTCCGTTCTGGTAATCGGCGGCACCGGCTTCATCGGTCGCCACGTAGTACGACAGCTCAGCGCGCTGGGCCTGCAGGTGCGCATACCTACGCGCCGGCGGGAGCGCGCCAGGGAACTCATCCTGCTACCCACGGTGGACGTGGTGCAAGCCGACGTGCATGACGAGGCGGTCCTGCACGCACTGGTGGCAAGCGCCGATGCAGTGATCAATCTGGTCGGCATCCTGCATGGAGACTTCCAGCGTGCGCACATCGATCTGCCCCGACGCGTGGTGGCTGCATGCGGTGAACACGGCGTACGCCGCCTGATCCACGTCAGCGCGCTGAAGGCGGCGGCCGATGCGCCCAGCGCCTATCTGCGCTCCAAGGCGCAGGGCGAGGCCGTGATACGCGCCGCCGACGCAAGGATCGACGCCACCATCATGCGTCCCTCGGTGGTCTTCGGACCGGAGGACCACTTCCTGAATCTGTTCGCCACGCTGGTTCGCCGCCTCCCGGTGCTGGCGCTGGCCTGCCCGCAGGCACGCTTCCGGCCGGTGTACGTGCACGATCTCGCGCGCGTCATGGTCGCGGCGCTGCATGACGCGCAAACCTTCGGACAAACCTACGAACTGTGCGGCCCGCGCATCTATACGTTGCGCGAGCTGGTGGAGTACGTGATGGCCACCATCGGCGTGCGGCGTCCGGTGATCGGCCTGGGGCCGGCACTGTCGATGCTGCAGGCAACCATGCTCGAGCATCTTCCCGGACGCCTGATGACCCGTGACAACGTGCTGTCGATGCGCGTGGACAACGTCTGCGCAGGACCGTTTCCCGACCTGTTCGGCATCGAACCGACGCCACTGGAGGCGGTCGCGCCCATGTATATCGGGGGCGTGACGCCGCGCTCGCGCTACCGCTGGTTCCGCTATCGCGCCCGCCGCTGAGGATTGCACAACATGTCTGCCTACACCCTGGTCATCGGCAACAAGAACTACTCGTCCTGGTCACTTCGCCCCTGGCTGCTGATGCGCCACGCGCAGCTTGCGTTCCAGGAAGTGCGTATCCCCCTGTACACGCCGGAGTCGAAGCAGCAGCTGCGGCACTACTCGCCTTCGAGCAAGGTGCCTTGCCTGCTCGACGGATCCCTGACGATCTGGGATTCGCTCGCCATCAGCGAGTATCTGGCCGAGCGTCATCCCGATCTGCAGCTGTGGCCGGCCGAGATATCCCAGCGGGCCTTCGCGCGCTCGATGTGCGCGGAGATGCACGCCGGCTTTACCCACCTGCGCAGCAACATGAGCATGAACTGCCGCGGCCGCTTTCCCGGGCGCGGGCGCACGGTCGAGGTCGCCGGTGAGATCGACCGCATCCAGAGGCTGTGGAGCGAGTGCCGCGAACGCCACGGCCAATCGGGGCCGTTCCTGTTCGGTGCATTCACCATCGCCGATGCCATGTACGCACCGGTGATCCTGCGCTTTCGCACCTACGAAGTGCAGCTCAACCCGGTCTGCCGTGCCTATGCCGACACCATCCTGGCTTTGCCGGCAATGCAGCAGTGGCTGACGGAGGCGCTCGCCGAGACGGAAGTCATCGCCGCGCTCGAGCCGCAGCCGGCCTGACCCGGAGCACGCACATGAAGATGTATCGGGTCGGCGGCTCGGTGCGCGACGAGCTGCTCGGCCTCCCGGTCAAGGATCACGACTACGTCGTGGTCGGCAGCGATCCCGAAGAGATGGTGCGCCTGGGCTACCGTCCCGTGGGCAAGGACTTCCCGGTGTTCCTGCACCCGCAGACCAAGGAGGAGTACGCCCTGGCGCGCACCGAGCGCAAGACCGGTCGCGGCTACAAGGGATTCACGGTGTTCGCTGCGCCCGAGGTCACGCTGGAGCAGGATCTCGAGCGCCGCGACCTGACCATCAACGCCCTGGCGCGCGCCGAAAACGGGGAATTGATCGACCCTTTCGGTGGCGAGCGCGATCTGCGCCTGGGCATTCTGCGCCACGTCAGCCCGGCGTTCGCCGACGATCCGGTGCGCATTCTGCGCGTGGCCCGCTTCGCCGCGCGCTTCGCCTTCGAGATCGCACCCGAAACGCTCGAGTTGATGCGCACGATGGTGGCGAACGGGGAGGTCGACCATCTCGTGCCCGAACGCGCGTGGCAGGAGATCGCCCGCGGGCTGTCCGAGCAGCGACCCTCGTTGATGCTCGAAGCGTTGCGCGCCTGCGGCGCGCTCGCACGCATCCTGCCCGAGGTGGATGCGCTGTTCGGTGTGCCGCAGCCGCCGCAGTACCACCCGGAAATCGACACCGGCCTGCATACCATGCTGGTAATCGACTACGCGGCATCGCGCCGCTTTTCCCTGCCGGTGCGTTTCGCCGCGCTCACGCACGACCTGGGCAAAGGCACCACGCCACGCGAGGAGTGGCCGCGGCACATCGGCCACGAGG
>JAHCKU010000345.1 GCA_026125625.1 Burkholderiales bacterium
AGGTGCGTGATCTCGGCGCGAAAGATCGGAGTCTTCGCCACCATCTTGCCGACCACCACGTTGCTGGTGAAGCGCGTGCTGCCGTCGGTGTAATAGAGGCGGTAGGCAGGAATGTTCACCAGCACATAGCGCTCGGGCAGGTCGCGCAGCAGCAGCCGTGCGCGCTCGAGCGACAGGCGCAGGCGATCGATCTTCCACTTCACCGGAATATTCAGCGTGCGTAGCGTGTGCCCGCCGACGATGGCGTCGGGCTTGAGGCCATGGCGCTCCTGGAAACGCTGCACCGCCGCTTGCGTGGCCGCGTCGTAAACTGCATCGGCCTGCGGCGGCAGCTGCTCGAGATCGCCTTCGGCCAGCAGGCGCGCACGCAGCGCCGGTACGCGCCGATCCGATGTCCCCGGGTGAAGCGCCTTTCCCGAGGTCAGCGCGGGCCAGCCACCGGCTGCCTCGAGCGCGCGATAGCGGGCAAGCGCTTCACGCAGGCGGCCGTACATCGGCTGCGAAGGGCGCATGAGGGCCAGCGCCTCGGCCACGCGACGCTGCGCCAGTGTCTGCTCGATGGCATGCACCGGCGCGATCGACAGCAGCGCCTGGAAGTCGCGCCCGAAGTTCCAGTTGGCATCGATGCGGCGCACGTCGACCTTGCCGAAGCGCAGGTGATACGCGAGCCGCAGCGTGGCATCGGTGGCCAGCATGTCCAGGTCGGCGTCGCGTTGCGGCCCGGCCGGCCGGGCGGCGACTGCCTCCAATGCCGCCAGATGATAGTCGCGCGGGTTCAGGCCATCGCCGGCGCTGTCGCGCACCGCATGCAGCAACGCCTGGAGATTGACCGGATCGGTCCATGCCGGCTCGAACGCGCGCTGCTCGTAGAAGTCCGGCAGCACCACGCTGGATGCCAGCGGCTGGCCGGCGGCGCTCACCTGCTCGCCGTTGCGCAGCTGGCCGACGCGTGCCTGAATCAGGGCCGCGGCCGATTCCGGTGGCGCTGCCGCGGCGCCGAGCGCCATCATCGCCAGCAGCGCGGCGAGGTACCGGCACAGACACTTCACTACTGTGACCGCCAGCCGGGCAGGCGGGAGGCAGCCGGGCTGCGTACGTGCATCAGCGCCAGGCTGCGTGCCTGCGCGTAATCGCTCGCAACCAGTTGCGGGGGTACCTGCTGCCGCAGGAAGCCGGCCCAGGCATATTCTGCGGCGACGTCGATGTTCTGTTCGATGCCCCCGTAATCACGCATGTCCGCCACCAGACTGCGGTAGGGATCGTCCTTGAGCTCGGCCAGCGTGCGAGGAATATTGTTGAATGCGCGGCGGCGTCCGTGCTCGTCCACCGGGTATACCCATCCCGCGCGCTCCATGCTGATCCAGAAGGCGCTGCGTGCGACGCGGGACATGTCACGCTCGAGCATCACGTAACAGATTTCCACCTGCTCGTCGGCCAGCGCCCGCGCCACGTGATGATCACCGATGAGGTAGACGGCCAGATCCGGCCCCAGCACCGCAGGCATCACGTGCCAGGTGAGGAAGTCGCGCAGCTGCCGGCCGCGTGCCGCGCGCAGCTGCGTGCGCTTCTGCTCGACGCGTGCCAGTGGAACCGTCATCTGTGTCGGCCTCAAGGCGGCGACACCGGCAGTGATTTGACTTTTCATCGCGAAGCCGATTGACCCGCTGCCAGATTAGCACGGCTGGGTCGGTATGCCGGCGCGCTGTGCGCACCGGCCGTGGAGGCGGGCGGTCCGGACGGAGCGCAGCGAACCGTGCTCGCCGTGCCCCGGCCGGCGCATCGGGCGCAATCAAGATGTAGCGGAGGAGTGCCGTTATTAGGCGCGCCCGATCACCCGACGAGTCGACCGTTGCAACACTTCGATCCTGCCCGCTTCGGACTGCCGCCTTCGCGCGCCGTGCAGTCCTTGCTCGTGACCTTGCTGTACGCCGTGCTCGCCTACCTCGCCATGCATGCACCGATCGCCGCCCATGCACCGTTGGTGCGCCTGCTGGGCACCATCGACGGCGTGCGCGAGAGCGCGGTCGCCTTCGTGCGCTTCCTGTTCTGGCCACTGACCGGCATTCTGCTGGTGAATCTGGTCCAGGATTTCGCCGAGCAGCTGCGACGCGCCCGCCGCCCGTCCTGACTCTCGCGCGCGCTCCCTGCGCGCGCTTCACCCAGTGCATGTCGTTGCAGCACTTGCACATTATTTATGCAGGACTATACTCCCAGTGGTATTGTGGTCAGTGGTATTAGGGCCAGTGCTTTTGTGGCCAGTACTTTTGTGGGTATCTGGATGCCATGCCGGCGTGGTCGAGCCGGTAACATCCTCGGCGGCGCTCACGGGACAGGGGAGGGAATCGCATGGGAGTGCAAGTTCTTGCAGGATCCTGGCGTGCGGGACTGGTCGGCGCCTTCGTGCTGACTGCCGTCATCGCCAACGCGCAGGAGTTCAAGCCCGAAGAGGTAGTCACGTTACCCGCCATCACGGCGAAGAACCGCGTGTACGTGATGGACCTCGCCATCAACCATATCGCCGATGGCAAGCTGCACATCGTCGATGGCGATACCCTGGAGTATCTCGGCGTTCTCGGCACCGGATTCACCGGTCAGATCCTACTATCGCCGGAGAGAAAGGAGATCCTCGTCGCCACCGGCTATCTGTCGCGTGGTCAGCGCGGTAAGCGCACCGACATCGTCGAGGTGTGGGACATCGATACACTGAAGTTCAAGTACGAGATCCCGATCTCCGAGAAGCGCGCGATGGCGCTGAACTACGAGGGGCTGATCGCGCTGTCGTCCGATGGCCGTTGGTTATATGTTCAGAACGCCACGCCGGCCAGTTCGGTGAGCGTGGTCGATCTGCGCAACAGGCGCATGGTCGGCGAGGTGCCGACCCCCGGCTGCTGGGCCATCTATCCTGCCGCTTCCAATCCCAACCGCTTTGCCTCCCTGTGCGGAGACGGCACCATCGCCACGGTCACGCTCAACGACAGAGGCGGCGTTGCCTCACGCAGCACCAGCCCGAAGTTGTTCGATGCGGACGCGGATGCCTGGTTCATGCAGGGTGAGCGACACGGCGGCGTCTACTATTTCGTCAGCTTCAAGGGCGAGCTGGTGGCGGTGAACGTCGACGGCAATACCGCCAAGATCGACGGCAAGTGGCCGCTGGTGGAGGGTGCCGATGCCCAGAAGAACTGGCGCCCGGGCGGCTATCAGGTTCTCGCCATCGCCAACGGCCGGCTGTACGTTCCCATGCACCCGGATGGTACGGAAGGCAGCCACAAGTACCCTGCGACCGAGATCTGGGGGTTCGACCTCGCCTCCAAGAAGCGCGTCGCGCGCTTGCCGGGACATGAAGCCGTTGCCTTGGAGGCATCTTCGGACGGCACCAAGCTCTATGCGCTGGATGGTGAGAAAGGGGAGCTCGTGGTGTTCGACGAGCTTGGTGCCACGCCGAAAGCGCGCAGTGTGCAGGTCGCAGAGACTGCGGTCCAGTTGGGCGCCAATTGATGTTCGACGCGCTGCTCGTCGCGGATCCAGTGGTGGTGGGCGCCATCGTCGGCGCCCTCGCCCTGATTCTGTTCGCTGCGGCGTGGCACAAGCTGAGCGAGCCGGAGGTGTTTGCCGGTGCTCTGCTAGCCTATCGGCTGCTTCCTGCTGCGGTGGTGCCGGGGGTGGCGCGTGCGCTGCCGGTCCTGGAAATCGTGCTGGGAATCGCGATCCTGGTGCCGGTGTCACACACACCTGCGCTGATTGCCACGGCGCTGCTGATGCTGACCTACGCCGCTGCCATGGGTATCAACCTGATGCGCGGGCGCGAGCAGATCGATTGCGGCTGCGGCGGCGATGCCCATCCGCTGTCGTGGGCGCTGGTGGTGCGCAATGTCGTGCTCGCCGCGGCGGCGCTGGC
>JAHCKU010000346.1 GCA_026125625.1 Burkholderiales bacterium
CGACGAATGACGCACTTTCCTCATTCCGAATGATGTGCCTTCGTAATTCCGGCGCAAGCCGGAATCCAGAATCCGGAATCGCCCTCCCACACCAAAGTCATCGTCAACACAATCATTACTGCACGCAACATGCCTCTGACACTGCCCGTGGGCCGCAAGCCCATGCATACCCGTACAGTCACCTGCCGCGGCTATCTGCGCGACGATGGCTTGTGGGACATCGAAGGCCACATGGTCGATACCAAGCCCTACGACATTCCCAGCGAGGATCGCGGAGGCACCATTCCTGCAGGCGACCACCTCCATGACATGTGGATTCGCCTCACCGTGGATACCGATCTCGTCGTGCACGACGCGGAAGCGGTCACCGATCATGGTCCTTACAGCATCTGCGGCGACATCGCCCCCGCATTCAAGAAACTCAAGGGTTTGAGCATCCGGGCCGGCTGGACGCAGAAGACCCGCGAGCTGCTGGGCGGCACCAAGGGCTGCACGCACCTCGTCGAACTGCTCGGTCCCGTGGCCACGACCGCGTTTCAGACCGTGTATGCGGCGCGTGTCAAGCGCGACCAGGCGCGCGGCGCGGCCGAGCGCCCCGGCCTGATCAATACCTGTCACGCCTACGCCGACGATGGGCCGATCGTGATGCGACGCTGGCCGCAGTTCGCGAAGCAGGTCTGACGCATCGCAGCGCGCGCCGCCCTGCGCGCGCTTCACTTCTCCGCCTGCCAAGGCCTGTGCTGCACGGCAGCAGCCTCATGCCGGCTGCGTGACGCTGCTTTGCATGGATTATCTGCTCCGCTATATTTCCCTTACGGACATGCGGATATTCCGCCTGTGCCGGAGGTAAGCCAATCAAGGAGGAGACTATGCACAAGCAGGATTTCGAGCGTGCGCGACGCGCCTTCCTGAAGGCAGGAGGAAGCGTGTTCGTGCTGTCGCTCGTGATGGGCGGAGGGTTCTCGTCCTTCGTCGCTCATGCAGGCCCGCTCGAGGTGTTGAGCGCCGATCAGGCGAAGGCATTGCTGGCCATGGGCCGTACGCTGTTCCCGCACGACATGCTGGACGACCGCTTCTATCGCAACGCGGTGAGCGCGCTCGATGCCAAGGCGGCGCAGGATGCACAGCTGCGCAACCAACTGCTCGAGGGCATCAGGCAGCTCGACGCCGATGGGACGTTCGCCGGCTTGCAGGAGGACGCGCGCGTGGCGGTGCTGAAAAAGATGGAGGACTCGGCTTTCTTCCAGACCGTGTACGGCGAATCGCTCGGCAGTCTGTACGGCAATCCGGAGGTATGGCAGATCTTCGGATACGAGGGCTCGTCGGTCGAGCAGGGCGGCTATCTCGAGCGCGGCTTCGACGACATCGCGTTCATTCCCAAGGACAGCTGAGCGACGGAGGTCACGGATATGGCTACATTCGACAAGAACGACAGCTCCGTTGTCGTCATCATCGGTTCGGGCGCGGGCGGCGGCACGCTCGGCAACGAGCTGGCGCAGAAGGGCATCAAAGTGGTATGCCTGGAGGCGGGACCCCGACTCACGCTGTCCGACATCAAGAATGACATCGGCGAGATGTTCATGAAGCTTTCCTGGCTGGACCCGCGCGTCGGCTCCGGGCAGCTGCCCGAGGGATTGCCGGCATGGATCTGTAAGACGGTGGGCGGCACCACCGTGCACTGGGCGGGCGCAGCGCTGCGTCTGCAGCCGCACGAGTTCCAGGCCGCCACGCACTACGGCAGGCTGCCCGGCGCGAACCTGCTGGATTGGCCGACCACGTATCGGGATCTGGAGTCCTACTATGCGAAGGCAGAGGACAAGCTCGGCGTGGCCGGCACCAACGGGCGGCCGCGCCTGCCGGGCAACAACAATTATCACGTGCTTGCCTACGGCGCGAAGAAGATCGGCTACAAGCAAGTGCACACCGGCAACATGGCGATCAACTCGCGCGCGTATGACGGGCGGCCGCAATGCCGTCAGATCGGTTTCTGTATGAGCGGATGCGCGATCGGCGCGAAGTGGTCGTCGTTGTACACGGAGGTTCCCGCAGCGGAGAAGACCGGCAACTACGAGATCCGGCCCGAATCGATGGTGGTGAAGATCAACCATGACGCTTCCGGCAAGGTGACCGGCGTGGTGTACGTCGACAACACCGGCGCAACGCATGAGCAGAAGGCACGCATGGTGTGCGTGGCCGGCAACTCGATCGAGACGCCGCGGTTGTTGCTCAACTCCGCGTCCAACGCTTTCCCGCAAGGACTGGCGAACGGCTCGGGCCAGGTGGGCCGCAACTACATGGCGCACCTGACCGGCACCGTGTATGCCGTCATGCCCGGCGAGGTGAATCTGCACCGCGGCACGCAGATGGCAGGCATCGTGAGCGACGAGCAGGTGCACCGACCCGAGCGCGGCTTCGTCGCCGGCTACGAGCTGGAAACCCTTCCCGCCTTCGGATTCCCCGGCGTGGCAAGCTACATGAAGCCCGGCGGGTGGGGGCGGGAATACGCGGCGGACCTGGAGCAGTATCGCAACATCGCCGGCCTGTGGATCGTCGGGGAGGACATGCCGCAGGAAAGCAATCGCGTCACGCTGCACGACTCGGTCAAGGACAAGAACGGCATGCCGGTCGCGCACGTCCACTATCAGGACCACGCGAACGACACGGCGATGCGCAATCACGCATGGAAGGCGGCCACGGCGATCTATGAGGCTGCCGGCGCCAAGCGTGTGTACACGCGCATGCCCTTCCCGTCCACGCACAATCTGGGAACCTGTAGACAGAGCGCGAAGGCAGCGGACGGCGTGTGCAACAGCTTCGGCCAGACGCACGAGGTGAAGAATCTGTTCATCTCCGACGGCAGTCAGTTCACCACCAGCGCCGCCGAGAACCCGACGCTGACCATCGTCGCGCTGGCCATTCGGCAGGCCGACTACATCGCCGATCAGATGAGCAAGCGCAATCTCTGACGCGGTCCGGTTGCATGCGGTGCACGGGGCGCCCGCGGGCGCCCCGTTTTTATCTATCCTCTCGTCTGTTTCGAGGAGAACTGCATGTTCGAGATCAGTCTTGCCGGCAAATGCGCGCTGGTGACCGGAGCCTTCGGCGGCCTGGGCCGGCACTTCGCGCAGACCCTGGCCGGCGCCGGTGCCGCAGTCGGCCTGGTCGGCCGCCGTATCGAGGAGGGAGAGCGGGTGGCGGAGGCAATGCAGGCGCGGGGAGCACGAGCATTCGCCTGTGCCATGGACGTGACCAGACCCGACAGCGTCGATGCGGCCTTCGATACCGTCTCGCAAGCGCTGGGTCCGATCGACGTGCTGGTCAACAATGCCGGTGTGGCTGTCACCAAGCCTTTCCTCGACGTGAGCGAGGCGGATTGGGCCAGCGTGGTCGACGTCAACCTCAACGGTGCCTGGCGTGTCGCCCAGGCCGGTGCACGCCACATGCGAGACCATGGCCGCGGCGGCAGCATCGTCAACATCGCTTCCATCACGGGCCTGCGCGTGGCCGGGGCGATCTCGGCCTACGTCGCTTCGAAGGCCGGGCTGATCCAGCTCTCCAAGGCGATGGCGCTGGAGCTGGCGCGCTACCGCATCCGCGTCAATGCGCTCGCTCCAGGCTACATCGAGACCGACATCAATCGCGATTTCTTCGCCGGCGAGGCAGGCCAGGCGTTGATCAAGCGCATTCCGCAGCGGCGCATCGGCAAGCCGGAGGAGCTGGATGGCCCGCTGCTGCTGCTGGCCTCGGACGCGGGCAGCTACATGACCGGCTCGGTGATCGTGGCCGATGGCGGCCACCTGGTCAGCTCGCTGTAAGTCGCCCTCGCATCACCCTGGGTTTGACCGGACCATTCCCCCCGACAGAAGAGGGGTGCCCATGTCTG
>JAHCKU010000347.1 GCA_026125625.1 Burkholderiales bacterium
GCCACGGCGGCGAGCGGAGCGGAGTCAGCCGACATCGATGCGGTCGAAATAGGCGCGCACCACGCCGTGATAGCGCGCATCGTCCATGAGGAAGGCATCGTGCCCATGCGGCGCGTCGATCTCCGCATAGGACACGTTCAGGCGATTGTCCACCATGGCCTTGACGATCTCGCGCGAGCGCGCCGGCGAGAAACGCCAGTCGGAAGTGAACGAAACCACCAGGAAGCCCGCACGCGCGCGCTGCAACGCCTTGGCCAGATCACCGCCGAAATCCGCCGCCGGGTCGAAGTAGTCCAACGCCTTGGTGATGCGCAGATAGGTGTTCGCGTCGAAGTACTCGGAAAACTTGTCGCCCTGGTAGCGCAGGTAGGACTCGATCTCGAACTCGACATCGAAGTTGAACTTGATGCTGCCGGTGCGCAAGGCCCGCCCGAACTTCTCGGCCATTGCATCATCGGACAGGTAGGTGATGTGGCCGAGCATGCGCGCCAGCCTCAAGCCGCGCCTGGGCACCACGCCATGCGCGTAGTAGTCGCCACCGTGGAAGTCGGGATCGGTGGTGATGGCCTGGCGCGCCACTTCGTTGAAGGCGATGTTCTGTGCCGACAGCTTGGGTGCGGCGGCGATCACCAGCGCGTGCCGTACGCGACCGGGATGGCTCATGGTCCATTGCAGCGCCTGCATCGCACCCAGGCTGCCGCCGATGACGGCGGCGAAGCATTCGATGCCCAGCTCGTCGGCCAGCCGCGCCTGCGCTTCCACCCAGTCCTCGACCGTCACCAGCGGGAACTGCGCACCCCAATGGCGGCCGGTGGCGGGATTGATCGAGGCCGGTCCGGTCGAACCATGGCAGCCGCCCAGGTTGTTCACGCCGAGCACGAAGAAGCGATCGGTGTCCAGCGGCTTGCCCGGGCCGACCAGGTTGTCCCACCAGCCGCTGCTGCCGGCATCTCCCGCATACACGCCGGCCACGTGATGCGATGCGTTGAGCGCGTGACACACCAGCACCGCGTTGCTGCGGGTGGCATTGAGCGTCCCATAGCTTTCGTAGGCAAGGTCGTAGCCATCGATCACGGCGCCGCTGCGCAGCATCAGCGGACGCGGGAAGGTGATGCGTTGCGGCACCACCACGCCCACCGAACCGGGTGGTGCGTGCACGCTCACGCTGGTAGACGAGGTGGCGTCCACTCCCGATCAGGACTCTGTGGTCGCTGCCGTCAGGTCGATGACCGAAAGCCGCCGGACCAATTGCTGGATGGCATCGAGGCGCATGTCCCGATAGATGAACACCTCTTCGTTCTCCTTCGCCAGCGCCGCGTCGTCGTCGTAGGTCAGATCTCGCTCGAGCGAGATCTCGTCCGGCGGCACCAGCTCCCGGCCCGATGCGTCGCGCACACGGAAAGCGATTCGATACCGCAGCAGATACTCCTGCACGCGGCCAGCCGCGCTCAGGGACAGAATCTGCTTCTGCTGCGTTTCGCTCAGGATCTCCAGCACGGCATCGGCCGCAGCCGGTGCATCGGCCAGGCGGCTGCGGCTGTAGCTTTCGACGTAGCGCTTGAACTCGGCGCCGAAGGAAGAATAGTCGTTGGCGGCAACGTACAGGCTCTCGAACGGGATCGCCGCCGGGGCCACCGGCTTGAACCCGCAACCGCCGAGCAGGAGGCTGCACACGGTCACGAGCAGGACGTACGCGAGCGGCAGGCGTCTCATACGACCAGATTCACCAGACGTCCGGGCACCACCACCACCTTCTTCACCGTCTGCTCTCCGATATGGCGTGCTGCCGCGGGGCTGTTGCGCGCAATGCGCTCGATCTCGTCGCGTGCAGCCGTTGCCGGGACGCGAATGCTGCCGCGCGTTTTGCCGCTGATCTGCAGCACCAGCTCGATCTCGTCCTGCTGCAGCGCCTGCTCGTCCGGCTCCGGCCAGGCGGCGGCGAATACGTCCTCGCCGAAGCCCAGCCCGCGCCACAGGTGATCGCACAGATGCGGCGTGATCGGCGCCTGGACCCGCAGCAGCACGGACAGCCCTTCCTCGATCACGCGCGCGCCGCGCTCCCTGGGCACGCTCTCGAGCGCATTGAGGATCTTCATGCACGCCGAGGCCACGGTGTTGAACTGCTGGCGCTGCATGTCGAAGTTCGCCTGCTTCAGGTTCAGGTGAATCTCGCGCCGCGCCAGCGCCAACGCCTCGTCGGCCTTGTCCTGCACGTCGGCGGCGTCAGCCAGATGCGCACGCACCGCTTCCTGGTACTGGTATGCGAAGGCCCACACCCGGCGCAGATAACGGAAGGAACCCTCCACGCCGGAGTCGGACCATGCCAGGGTCTGCTCGGGCGGGCTGGTGAACATCATGAAGAAACGCGAGGTGTCCGCGCCATACTGATCGACCAGCGATTGCGGGTCCACACCGTTGTTCTTCGATTTCGACATGGTGCCGATACCGCCCGATTCCACCGGCAGCCCATCGCTCTTGAGCAGCGTATTGATGCGATTGCCGCGCTCGTCGGTCTTGATCTCGACGTCCGCCGGATTGTAGTAGGCGATACGGCCGCTGCCCTGTTTGCGGAAGAAGATCTCGTTCAGCACCATTCCCTGCGTGAGCAGGCGCGTGAACGGCTCGTCGAAAGCGACCAGGTCCATATCGCGCATGACCTTGGTCCAGAAGCGCGAATAGAGCAGATGCAGGATCGCATGCTCGATGCCGCCGATGTACTGGTCCACCGGCAACCAGTAGCCGACGCGCTCGTCCACCATCGCGTCGGCGTTGTCCGCGCAGGCATAGCGGATGTAATACCAGGATGAATCCACGAAGGTATCCATGGTATCGGTCTCGCGCCGCGCCGCACGCCCGCAGCGCGGACACGTGGTGCGTACGAAGTCCGCGCGCTTGTTGAGCGGGTTGCCGCTGCCGTCCGGTACGCAGTCCTCGGGCAGGACCACCGGCAGATCGGCATCGGGTACGGGCACGTCGCCGCAGTCGTCGCAATGGATGATGGGAATCGGGCAGCCCCAATAGCGCTGGCGCGAGATACCCCAGTCGCGCAGCCGATATTGAACGCGCTTGCGGCCCAGGCCCTTGCGCTCCAGATCGACGGCAATGGCGTCCACCGCCGCCGCGCTGTCCAGGCCGTCGTAGCCGGCCGAGTTGATCAGCGTGCCGTATTCTGCATAGGCCTGATTCCACGGCGCAGGCGTGTGGTCGCCGGTGGAGGTGCGCACCACCGGCTTGATCGGCAGCGCGTACTTGCCGGCGAACTCGAAGTCGCGCTCGTCGTGCGCCGGCACTGCCATGACCGCGCCCTCGCCGTAGGCCATGAGCACGTAGTTGGCGATCCACACCGGCAGCTTTTCGCCGCTCAAGGGGTGCAGCACGAACAGTCCGGTAGGCACGCCCTTCTTTTCCTGCGTGGCCAGATCCGCTTCCATCACCGCGCCGTGCTTGCAGGCCTCGACGAAGGCAGCCACGGACGGGTTGTCGGCGGCGGCCAGCGCCGCCAGCGGATGCTCCGCCGCCACTGCGCAATAGGTGGCCCCCAGCAGGGTGTCGGCGCGCGTGGTGAACACCTTCAGCCCCTGGCGGGGATCATGTGCGTAGGGGAAGGTCACCTCCACGCCCTCGCTGCGCCCGATCCAGTTGGCCTGCATGAGCTTTACGCGCTCCGGCCATCCGGGCAGCTGTTCCAGGGCTGCCAGCAGCTCGTCCGCGTAGGCGGTGATCTTCAGGTAGTACATCGGGATCTCGCGCTTTTCCACCACCGCGCCGGTGCGCCAGCCGCGTCCGTCGATGACCTGCTCGTTGGCGAGCACCGTCTGGTCGACCGGGTCCCAGTTCACCACGCCGGTCTTCTGGTAGGCGAGGCCCTTT
>JAHCKU010000348.1 GCA_026125625.1 Burkholderiales bacterium
TCGGTCCCGGCTGGTCGCAGCGGCTGACCGATACCCAGGTGTGGCAGGGCATCTACGACATCCCGGACCACATGTACTGGAGCGTGCGCCAGTCGATGAAGGCGCAGATGCTGCACCTGGTGCGCCACCGCATCAGCCAGCAGCACATGCGCAGCCACGGTTCCGAGGCCCACGTCGATCGCCTGATGCGCCTGGCGGAGCCGGAAAACCCCAACGTGCTGACCATCGGCTTCGCGCGCCGCTTCGCGACGTACAAGCGTGCCACCTTGCTGTTCGAGGATCTGCCATGGCTGGAACGCATCGTGTGCAACGACGAGCGCCCGGTGCTGTTCATCTTCGCCGGCAAGGCGCACCCCGCCGATCAACCCGGCCAGGAGCTGATCCGGCGCATCCATCAGATCGCCGCCATGCCGCAGTTCGAAGGGCGCTTCCTGCTGGTGGAAGACTACGACATGCGGCTCGCACGACGGCTGGTATCGGGCGTGGACGTGTGGTTGAACAACCCGGTCTACCCGCTCGAAGCGAGCGGCACCTCCGGCATGAAGGCAGGCATCAACGGCGTGCTCAATCTGTCCGTGCTGGACGGCTGGTGGGACGAGGGCTACGACGGCTCCAACGGCTGGGCCATCAAGCCGGTGTCCGAGGCCTTCGACGAGGGCCGGCGCAACCAGGAGGAATCCAAGGCGCTGTACGAGTTGCTGCAGGACCAGGTGATCCCGCAGTACTACCGTCATGGCGACATGGGCTACTCGCCGGACTGGATCCGCATGGCCAAGCGCTCCATTGCCACGCTGCTGCCGCGTTTCTCCTCCACGCGCATGGTGAATGAATACCTGGCCAAATTCTATCTGCCGGCCAGCCGTCAGGGCCGGCGCTACCACGAAGGGCATCTCCAGATTGCACGCAAGGTCGCGGCATGGAAAGCGCATGTGCGCCAGAACTGGGACAAAGTACAGATGCGCCGCCTCGATGTGCCTTCGCGCAATCTGGTCTTCGGTGAACCGCTGCGCCTGGAGCTGGCCGTCAATCTCAACGGCATGAAGCCGGAAGACGTCGTGGTCGAGCTGCTGATCGGGCGCCATACCGACTTCGAGAAGTTGCGCGAAAGCCGCAGCTATCGCTTCGAGTGGGAGGGCGTGCTCACCGAGCAGGGCGAGCATCGTTACGTGCTGCAGCTCACCCCGGAGATGTGCGGCAAGCTCGAATACCGGGTGCGTATGTATCCCTGGCACGAGATGCTCACGCATCCGTTCGAAATGGGAATGATGCACTGGCTGTGAGGGCGGCACCGGCCTCGCTGCCGGTTTCAGGGCGTGGCTGGTCGCAACGAACGAATGGCTGCGCGGTGACACGGCAGGAACAAAATCCTTACAATTGCGCTCGTCGGCGCCCGGCTCGCCCCCGGGCGCCGTTTCTTTTCATCTGTTCGCGCAAAGGTAACCAGGGGAAGAGATGACCGAGTTCAGGAAACATGTCGCCTTCAACGGCAAGCTTCTCATCGTCGGCTTCGGTGCAGTCGGGCAGGGCACACTGCCGCTCATCGTTCGTCACGTCGACATGCCGAGAGGCAACATCAAGATCATCACGGCGACCGACTGGGGTCGCGAAGTCGCGCAGGAATACGGTGTGGCGTTCGTGGTGGAACCGCTGGTACCCGAGAACTACCAGCGCATCCTGGACGAGGAGCTGAAGGCCGGGGATTTTCTGTTCAACGCCTCGTTCGACGTATCCAGCCTGGCGCTGATCGAGTACTGCGCGCAACGCGGCATCATGTATCTCGACGCGTGCATCGAACCCTGGGCGGGCGGCCATACCGACACCTCGGTGCCGGTCGCACGGCGCACCAACTACGCGTATCGGGAGGCGGCACTGGCCATGCGTGAGCGCTTTCCGAGCGCCCCGGCCTGCGTGCTGATGCACGGAGCCAACCCCGGCCTGGTGTCGCATTTCCTCAAGCAGGCACTGCTCGACATCAACCGTGATACCGGCACGAATCTGCCGCAGCCGACGAGCAAGGAGCAATGGGCACGCCTGGCCATGACGCTGGGGATCAAGGCAGTGCAGATCGCCGAGCGCGACCGCCAGATGGCGAGCCCGCGCAAGCAGTGGGGCGAGTTCGCCAATACCTGGTCCAGTGGTGCCTTCGTCGGCGAATCACTGCAGCCTGCAGAGCTCGGCTGGGGGACGCACGAGCGTCACTGGCCCAAGGACGGCATGGAGTTCGGCTTCGGCTGCGGCTCGTCGATCTACATCAACCGGCCGGGCTGCACCACGCGCGTGCGTTCGTGGGTGCCCAAGGAGGGCCCGTACCACGGCTGGCTCATCTCGCACGGCGAGGCGCACTCCATACCCGACTACCTCACCGTGCGCGAGAACGGGCGCGCCGTATACCGGCCCACCTGCTACTACGCCTATCATCCCTGCGATGACGCCGTCCTGTCCCTGCACGAGATGGTCGGTCACAATTTCGAAATGCAGGAGCGCACGCGCCTGCTGCGCGACGAACTGGTCGACGGCTTCGACGAACTGGGCGTGCTGCTGCTGGGCCATGCCAAGGGCGCGTACTGGTACGGATCCCAGCTGTCGATCGAGCAGACGCGCCAGTTGTGCCCCTACAACAACGCCACCAGCCTGCAGGTCAACGCCGCTGCGCTCGGCGCGGTGATCTGGGCCATGCGCAATCCGCGTGCCGGCATCGTCGAGCCGGATGACCTCGATTTCCGTACGGTGCTCGATATCGCCATGCCCTATCTGGGGCCGGTGGTCGGCGTATACAGCGACTGGACACCGCTGGAGCGCCGCGGGGAGCTCTATCCGGAGGACGTGGATCGACAGGATCCATGGCAGTTCAAGAATTTCCTGGTCGAATGAACGCGCGCCCGTGCCATGCCCGTGCAACGGCGCAGCACCGTGACGCAGCGAGCGGGAACCATGCGTCGCCGGTGAATGTCTTGGACGTGGGTGTGCTCAGATAGCGCTCACCGTTTTCTTACAACAGCAAAGGAGATCGTCATGAAAGGATTCGCACTGACGCTAGCGGCGGCAGCCAGCCTCGCGCTCGCAGCACTGCCCGCCCATGCCCAGCAGCAAAAGACCACCATTACGCTTGCCGCCGCCAAGAAGATGGCCGAGGCATGTGAGGCACTCTCGGCGAAGGAAGGCTGGAAGATGATCACCGCGATCATGGATGATGGCGGCAATCTGAAGTATCTGAGCCGCATGGACAACGCCTTCCTGGGCAGCGTAGAAATTGCACAGCTCAAGGCGAACACTTCCGCCAGCTTCCCGTTCTCGACGCGCCAGGTGGGTGAGATCGCGGCCAAGAACGTTCCCGGCATTGCGCACGTGCCGGGCGTCGTCACCTTCGCCGGTGGACTGCCCATCGTCACCGCAAAGGGCGAGCACATCGGTTCGATCGGGGTCAGCGGCGACACCGCCGATCATGACGAACAATGCGCGCAAGCCGCGCTGGATGCCGTCAAGGGTGATCTGGGGCTGAAGTAATCGACAGACACGCACCTGTCGTGGCCTGATTGGAAAAAGCCGGATCGAGGATCCGGCTTTTTCATCTGAGTCACGTCATGGCGAGGGACACCGCGTCACCCCGCATCCGTCCTACGTGATGGTTTTCGACCGCCTGCTAGGGAAACTCTCCACAAGTATCCCTAGTTCAGGAATCCAGCGACGCGCGGCAGCCATAGCGCAAGCTGGGGAAACGCGATCACCAGTATCAGACCGATGAGTTGCAGCAGCACGAACGGAATGATGCCGCGGTAGATGTGGCCCATGCTGATCGACGGTGGTACCGTCCCCTTCATGTAGAACAGGGCGAAT
>JAHCKU010000349.1 GCA_026125625.1 Burkholderiales bacterium
CCTGCCGTGCCGGATCAGGTCGACATCAACGTCAAGGTGGTCGAACGGCCGACAGGGAATCTGCTGTTCGGGGTCGGTTACTCGACTTCCGAAGGCGTGATCTTCAGCGGCTCGGTGTCGCAGAACAACCTGTTCGGCACCGGCAACGCCTTGTCGCTTCAGCTCAACACCGGCAGGGTCAATACGGTGTATGCCCTGTCCTTTACGCGTCCGTACTTCACCGACGACGGCGTCGGCCTCGGTGTCGATTTGTACAAGCGCGACGTGGATGCCTCCAGCCTGTCGATATCCAACTACTCCACTTCGACGCTGGGGGCCGGCCTGCGCATGTCGGTGCCGATCAATGAGACCGACACCATCCACTACGGGATGGCTGTGGAGCGTACGGAGATCGAGCTGTTCGAGGAGAGCGCACAGCGCTATCGTGACTTCGTGGATGTGTACGGCCCGACTAACACCGGCCTGCTCGCTACAGCCGGTTGGTCCCGCGACAAGCGCGACAGTACCATCTATACCCGTCAGGGAACCTTCCAGAAGGCTTCCATCGAGGTCGCGATCCCGCCCGGCGAGCTGCGTTTCTATCGCAGCCAATACGAGATGCAGTGGTTCCTGCCGATAGGGCGCGAGAACGTGCTGCAGCTGACCGGACGCGTCGGCTACGCCGATGGGTTTTCGGACAAGCCGCTGCCGTTCTACAAGAACTTCTATCTTGGCGGCGTGGGTACGGTGCGCGGATACGAAACGGCCTCCATCGGTCCCAAGGACGAGAATGGCGATGCCCTGGGCGGCAGCAGGCTGGCGCTCGTATCCGCGGAGTTCTTCCTCCCCTTCCCGGGCCTGGAGAAAGACCGCTCCGTCCGCCTGTCTGCCTTCATGGACGCCGGTACGGTGGGCGACAAGTTCGACTTCGGTGAGACGCGGGCCTCGGTTGGCGTGGCCCTGAGCTGGTTCTCTCCGATGGGGCCGCTGAAGATCTCCTACGGACGCCCGCTCAATGCCAAGGACGGTGACGAGGAACAGCCCTTCCAGTTCTCCGTCGGCACTGTGTTCTAAGATATGCGATTAAACCGGACGCCGAACCGGGTTGCTACAGGAGACCCCCTTTGAACACGAAGCGGATGATATGGGCTGCGCTGCTGCTGCTATGCACGGCTGGCTGGGCTCAGGCGAACGACGCCAAGATCGGGTTCGTCAGCACCGAGCGGCTGTTTCGCGAGGCTGCTCCGGCGGTGCGTGCGCTCAAGAAGCTGGAGAGGGAGTTCGCGCCGCGCGATGCGGAGTTGCAGAAGCTGGCCAAGCAGGCCAAGGATTTGCAGGCGCAGCTGGAGAAGGAGGGCGTGACGCTCGGCGAGAGCGACCGCCGCAACAAGGAGCAGGAGCTGGCGCGCCTGAATCGCGATCTGCAGCGCATGCAGCGTGAGCTGCGCGAGGACCTCAATCTGCGCAAGAACGAGGAGCTGGCTCAGGTTCTGGAGCGGGCCAACAAGGTCATCCAGCAGATCGCGGAGAGCGAGAAATTCGACCTGATCCTGCAGGAGGCGGTCTATCGCAGCGCGCGCATCGACATCACCGACAAGGTGCTGAAAGCGCTGGCCGACAAGTAGGCGGAATCGCTTCGATGCGAGCCGCCATCTTGCCGGCATACGTTCATGTCACCTCCCTGATCTCCCGGACCCGGTCATGAGCTCGCCGAGCGCACTGACTTTGGACGACATCGCCAGCCGTTTCGGCGGGGAGGTGCTCGGCGATGGCAGCGTCGCAATCAGCCAGGTGGCGACATTGGAGAATGCGCGGCCCGGTCAGATTTCCTTCTTTGCCCAGCAGCGCTACCGCAAGCTGCTGGATGCGTGCCGAGCCAGTGCCGTCATCGTCGGGCCCGATGGGCGGGAGTTGCCGCGCCGACCCTTGCTCGTGTGCGACGACCCCTACGTGCTGTTCGCGCGCCTGTCCGCATACTTCAATCCGCCGGACCCGGTCGAACCCGGCGTTCATCCGACCGCAGCAGTCGCCCCCGATGCCCAGGTGGCGAGCACGGCCCACCTGTCCGCCCATGCCAGCATCGGACCGGGCGCCCGGGTGGGGGAGCGGACTTTCATCGGCCCGGGCGTGAGCATCGGCCGTGGCGCACAGGTGGGCGACGATTGCCGGTTGTTCGCCAACGTCACCGTCTATCATGACTGCATCCTGGGTGACCGCGTGATGGTTCATGGCGGTGCGGTGATCGGCGCCGACGGTTTCGGACTGGCCATGGACGGCGGGGTTTGGCGCAAGATCCCCCAGATCGGCAGGGTGGTCATCGGCAACGACGTCGAGATCGGAGCCAACACCACCATCGACCGGGGTGCATTGGACGACACGATCATCGAAGATGGCGTGAAGCTCGACAATCAGATCCAGATCGGCCACAACTGCCGTATCGGTGCGCACACCGCCATCGCCGGATGCGTGGGCATTGCCGGCAGCACCCACATCGGGCGCTACTGCCGCATCGGCGGCAGTGCCATGATCGGCGGGCACCTGCAGATCGTCGACAACGTCGAGATCGGCGGTGCGACTGCCGTGCCCAAATCGATCCTCAAGGCCGGCACCTACAGCGGCCTTTTCCCCGTTTCCCAGCATCAAGAATGGCTGAAGAATGCCGCTCACATCCGACACCTGGATGCACTCGCCAACCGCGTGCGGGAGCTGGAATCCCGACTCGCAGATCTGGAAAGGAAATCGACTTGAACAGCATGGAGATCAAGGAAATCCTGCAGTGCCTGCCGCACCGGTTCCCGTTCCTCCTGGTCGATCGCGTGCTGTCCTGTGAGCCAGGCAGGAACATCCTGGCGATCAAGAACGTCGCCATCAACGAGCCGTTCTTCCAGGGCCACTTTCCCGAGGTGCCGATCATGCCCGGCGTCATGATCCTGGAGGCATTGGCGCAAGCCGCCGGCATCCTGTCCTACAAGACCCTGGGCGGTGTCGAGAACCGCAAGGTGCTCTACTACTTCGTGGGTATCGACAACGCGCGGTTCAAGAAGCCGGTCACGCCCGGCGACCAACTCATCCTCGACGTCACCATGGGGCGAAGCGTACGCGGCATCGGCAAGTTCGCCGCGCAGGCCCGGGTGGGAGACAGCGTGGTGACCGAAGCCGAGCTGATGTGCACGATCAAGGAGCGCTGAGATTGCCCGCGAATCTGCGCATGCCTGCCTGCGCCCGGCGTTTCGTGCACTGCGGCGAATCCCCGGAGCAGATCCGCCGATGAGCCGGTCCGCAACCCTCGTCCACCCTACGGCGCTGGTGCACCCCGATGCCCGACTGGATGAGACGGTCGAAGTCGGTGCCTTCTGCGTGATCGATGAGCACGTGGAGATCGGCGCCGGTACGGTCATCGGCCATCATGTGGTGATCCGCGGCCATACCCGCATTGGACGGGATAATCGCATTCATTCCTTCGCCTGCCTGGGTGAGCCTCCGCAGGACAAGAAGTATCGGGGTGAACCCACGCGGCTGGAGATCGGCGACCACAACACCATCCGCGAGTACTGCACGCTCAACCTGGGCACGGCACAGGACGTGGGCATCACCCGACTGGGCGACGACAACTGGATCATGGCCTATTCGCATGTCGCACACGACTGCCAGCTGGGCAGCCATATCGTGCTGGCGAACGGCGTGCAGCTGGCCGGACACGTACATATCGGCGACTGCGTCATCCTCGGCGGCGGCACGCTGGTGCATCAGTTCTGCCGCATCGGCGCGTATGCTTTCACCGCCGGCGGTTCCGTGGTGCTGCGCGACGTTCCGCCCTATGTCATGGCGGGCGGCAACTCGGCGCAACCGCATGG
>JAHCKU010000035.1 GCA_026125625.1 Burkholderiales bacterium
CGTCGTGCCGCGGCGGAAGGCTTCGCCACCGCCACCGATCTGGCCGACTATCTGGTGAACAAGGGCCTGCCCTTCCGCGAGGGGCACGAGGCGGTGGCGCGCGCGGTGCGCAGCGCTGCGGCTCAGGGCAAGGACCTGGCGCAGCTCACCCTGGCAGAACTGCGGCAGTTCTGCGCGCTCATCGATCAGGACGTGTTCGCCGCGCTCACCCTCGAGGGCTCGCTGGCGGCGCGCAATCATCCCGGCGGCACGGCCCCGGCACAGGTGCGTGCAGCAGTGGCGCAGGCGCGGCGCGATCTGGCCGGCTGATCCACCCGTAGTCGGATCGGCGCACCGGAGTCGGTGACGGACACCCGGTGGGTCGCCCGAATACTCAGGCAATCCCTGAATCCATGGAATCGGACCCATGATCCCGATCGCAGAGCTGTTCTCCCTGTCCGGCAAGACCGCGCTGGTGACCGGCGCAAGCTCCGGCATTGGCCGGCTGATGGCCTCGACCCTGGCCGAGGCCGGTGCCGCAGTGGTGCTGGCAGCGCGGGATGCCGGCCGGCTGGATGGAGCTGTCACCGCGGTGCGTGCGGCCGGGGGCCAAGCGCAGCGCTGCGTGTGCGACCTCGGCCGGCGCGAGGAGATCGACCGTCTGGCCGAGCAGGCCACCGTGTTCTTCGGGCCACCCGACATCCTGGTCAACGCCGCGGGCGTGAATCCTCGCCCATTGGTCGAGCACATTACGCGCGAGACCTGGGACGGGGTGATGGCGGTCAATCTGGATGCGCCGTTCTTCCTGGCGCAGCGCCTGGCACCCGCCATGCGCGCGCGTGGCTGGGGACGCATCATCAACATCTCGTCGCAGCAGGCGATCCGCGCGTTCAACAACAGCGGCGCCTACGGCGTGTCCAAGGGCGGCATCAGTGCCATGACGCGGGCATTGGCCGAGGCCTGGTCGCGCGACGGCGTCAACTGCAACGCCATCGCCCCCGGCTACGTGCCTACCGGCATGACTGGTGAGGTGTTCGACGGCGGTGAGCGCGAGCGGCGGGCGGCCTCGCTCACCCTGGTCGACCGCAACGGCATGCTCGAGGATCTGCGCGGCATCACCGTATTCCTGGCCAGCCGCGCGAGCGATTACGTCACTGGACAGACGATCTTCGTCGACGGCGGCATGTCCGCCCATTGAACCGCACCAGGCATGCGTACGGCACCGTGCTTCTGCTGGCGCCCCGGCTCGGCTAAAATCCGGGGTCTCGTCGGCCGCCGGCAGCAGCGCGGGGTGCCGACCACAAGTCAAAGCAGGGAGGAGTCCATGGACAAGAGGTACGTTCGCGCCGCCGTCATCGCGCTGATGCTGGCTGGATTGACGCTGCATGGCGGCATCGCGAGTGCGCAACAGAAGCGCGACACCATTCGCATCGGCTTCGTGACGTTCCTGTCCGGGCCGGCCGCCGGGCCGTTCGGCGTTCCCGCCAGGATGGCTGCCGAGGCGGTGGTGGAACAACTCAACGCCGGCAAGGCACCGGCGCCTTATGACACCAAGGGTTTCGGCGGCACGCCCATCGAGCTGGTAGTGATCGACGAAGCCGGTGGAACGACCAAGCAGGTCAGCGAATTCCGCAACCTCGTTTCCCGTCAGAACGTCGACTACGTGATCGGCTACATCTCCAGCGGCGACTGTCTCGCCATCGCACCGGTGGCCGAGGAGATGAAGAAGGTGACCGTGCTGTTCGACTGCGGTACGCCACGCGTGTTCGAGGAGGCGAGCTACAAGTACGTGTTCCGCACGCGCCCGCACGCGACCATGGATGCAGTGGCGGCGGCGTTGTATCTGCTCGAGCAGAAATCCGGCGTCAAGAGCTACGGCGGCATCAACCAGAACTACGCATGGGGCCAGGATTCCTGGCACGACTTCGATCTGGCCATGAAGACGCTCAAGCCCGATGCCCGCGTGACCACCTCGCAGATGCCCAAGTTCGGTTCCGGACAGTACGGTGCGGAAATCTCGGCGCTGATCCAGAGCGGCTCCGAGGTCATCCACTCCAGCTTGTGGGGCGGCGATCTGGAAGCATTCATGATGCAGTCGGTGCCGCGCGGATTGTTCCGCAAGAGCCAGCTGGTGCTGGTGGCGGGCGAACCCTATCTGCATCGCCTGGGTGCGAACATGCCCGACGGCACCATCGTCGGCGCGCGCGGCACGCACGGCGTGTTCGCTCCGGACAGCAACCTCAACACTTGGCTCAAGACCATCTACAAGGCCAAGGCCGGGCACGACCCGAACTATCCCGCCTACGTCGCGACGCTCGCCTTCCTCGGTCTGAAGACTGCATTCGAGAAGGCCAAGCTCGAGCAAGCATCCAGCCTCAAGCCTTCGGACGACGCGCTGATCGCGACGTTCGAGGGACTGAGCTTCGACTCGCCCAGCGGTCGCGCGACCATGTCTCTGGGCAAGGGTCATCAGGCAGTGATGGGCACGGCCTACGGCACGACCAAGCTGGTCAACGGCAAAGTGACGGTGACCAACGTCAAGCACTATCCGGCCGAACGCGTCACGCCGCCCAACGGCATATCCAGCCCGGACTGGATCAAGGGCGGCATGAAACCCGGCAAGTAGGCACCGGCACGCCGCTCACGCAGAAGTACACGAATGAATCAGTTCCTCGCCATCGTCATCGACGGGATCATCTACTCGTCGTGGCTGTTCATCATCGCCGTGGGGCTGACCCTGATCTATGGCGTGATGAAGATCCTCAACGTCGCGCACGGCAGTCTGTATGCGCTCGGCGCCTACGCCGCCACCGCCTTCGGCGGCTATTGGCTGGCGCAGGGCCATCCGCCGATGGGCAGCTACGGCATGCTGGTGCTCGCCGCCGTGTTCGTCGGCCTGATTGCCGGACCGCTGATCGAGCGCGGCCTGCTGCGTCTGGTCTACGGCAAGGAAGAAGTGGTGCTGGTGCTGGTCACCTACGCCGTGTTCCTGATTCTCGAGGATCTGACCAAGCTCGCCTTCGGCGTGGATCCCCTGTCCATTCCTGAACCGTATGGCCTGCTGGGCAGCTTCGAGGTCGGCGAGCTGATGTATCCGACCTACAGCCTGGTGCTGGTCGTGCTGTCGCTGCTGGTTGCCGTGGGGCTCGCCCTGATCCTCAATCGCACGCGCCAGGGCAAGATCCTGCAGGCGGTGATCCATGACCGCGAGATGAGCGCAGCCATGGGCATCAACGTCGGACGCGTGTACCTGGTGACGTTCACCGTCGGCGTGATGCTGGCCGCGCTCGGCGGCGCGCTCACCGCACCGACCATCTCGGTGCAGCCCGGCATTGCCGCCGAAGTCATCGTGCTGGCCTTCGCCGTGGTGGTCATCGGCGGCCTGGGCAGCCTGGGCGGTGCCGCGCTGGGTGCAGTCATCGTCGGCATGGTGCGCGCCTGGGCCGTGCACAAATGGCCGGAAGTCGAACTGTTCAGCGTGTATGCAGTCATGGCGCTGGTGCTGATCGTGCGCCCTCAGGGCCTGTTCGCCGCACCGGAGGCACGCAAGATCTAGCCGTCCTTCCCGCACATAGTCATCCATCGTGAATCAAACCGTATCCATTCAGAAGCGCCCACCGGCGCAGGGGACCGATCGCACCACGATCGTGCTGCTCGCAGCGCTGGTGGTTCTGCTCGTGGCCGGACCGCTGCTGCCGCGCTGGGCGATGTTCATGCTCAACGTGTCGCTGTCCTGGGGCACCGTAGTGCTCGGCATGCTGCTGCTGATGCGCACCGGCCTGGTGTCGTTCGGCCAGGGGTTGTACTACTGTCTGGGCGCCTATGCGGCCGGCGCGCTGCACCACTTCTACGGTATCGCCGACATCATGGTCATGCTGCTGGCCAGCCTGGCGCTGGCCGCGGCCGTGGCGGCCGTGCTCGGTCTGCTGCTGGCCAAGTACCGTAGCATCTTCTTCGCCATGCTCAGCCTGGCATTCTCGATGATCCTGTTCGGCCTGCTGGTGAAGACCTCGGCGCTCGGCAGCACCGACGGCTTCGGCCTGTCGGCCAAGACCCTGGCCGGCATCACTCTGGGCGAGCGCTGGGAGCGTTACGCGCTGTTCGCCACGACCGTGGTGGTCGCCTTCTGCGCCGCGTTCGGCGTGCATCGCTACCTGTCTTCGCATCAGGGTCGTCTGGCCGGGGCAATTCGCGACAACGAGCTGCGCGTTGAATACATGGGCGCCTCGGTGCGGCGCGTGATTCACGTCAACTACGTGATCGCCGCGTCGCTGGCGGGAATCGGCGGCGGCCTGGTCGGCATCAGCATCGGCCACGTCGACCCGGAGATGGCGTTCTGGACCACCTCCGGAGAGTTCGTGTTCATCGCCATCCTGTCCGGTACCGGGAGCGTGCTCGCACCGTTCCTGGGCGCCACCATCTTCGAGAGCGTACGCAGCTTCGCCTACGAGTATTCGCCCAATACCTGGCAGCTGATCCTCGGCGTCACCATGCTGCTGGTGATCATGTTCCTGCCGGGCGGATTGTGGTCGGTGTTCACACGCAGGAAGGCGGCTTGACATGGCGGTGGTGCTCGAGGCCAAAGACCTCAACAAGAACTTCGGAGCGGTGACGGCGGCCGCCAACATCAACGTGCAGATCGGGCGTGACAGCGTGGTCGGTCTGATCGGGAGCAACGGCGCCGGCAAGACCACCTTCATCAACATGGTCACCGGCTACCTGAAGCCGACGTCGGGCTCGATCCGCTACCTGGAACGCGACATCACCGGCCTGTCGCCGCGGCAGATCACGCGGCTCGGCATCTGTCGCTCGTTTCAGATCCCGCAGCTGTTCGGCAATCTCTCCGTATACGAGAATCTGCAGGTGGGCGTGGGTGTCGCCGCGCGCTCGGCACGCGCCAAGGCCAGTGCCACGGCCGAGGAGTGGGAGGAGATCGAAACACTGATCGAGCGCTTCAATCTGGGCGGCTATCGCACGCATACCGCCGGCCTGCTGCCGGAAGGCACGCGCAAGCTGCTCGACATCGCCATGGCCGTAGCCGGCAAGCCACAGCTGCTGCTGCTGGACGAGCCGACCAGCGGCGTGTCGGCAGACGAAAAGTTCCGGCTGATGGACATGGTGATGAGCGCGCTCAAGGTGCAGGGCGTGACGGTGCTGTTCGTGGAGCACGATATGGAGATCGTCAGCCGCTACACGCATCGCATTCTGGCCTTCTACGAAGGACGCATCATCGCCGACGGTGAGCCCGAAGCGGTGCTGCGCGATGCGGAGGTCAGGCGCTACGTCATCGGCGAGCATGCTCCGATGCATCAGGACGACGGAGCGACGAATCATGGTTAGGATCGAAGGTCTCGATGTCTCCATCGGCGCCGTCAGCATCCTGCGCGGGGTCGACATGGAGCTGCCTTCGGCGCGCTTCACCGGGCTGGTCGGCCGCAACGGCGCCGGCAAGACCACGCTGATGCGCTCCATCATGGGCATCCTCCCGGCACGCAACGGTTCCATCCATTTCCAGGACCGCACGCTCAACACCACTGCCACCCATGCACGCGCCCGCGTGGGCATCGGCTACATGCCGGAGGACCGCCGGCTGGTCCCGCACCTGACGGTGGAGGAGAACGTGCTGATGCCGGCCTGGGCTGCCGGACAGCATGATCCCTCGGCCCGCCTGGCCAAGATCTACGAGATGATCCCGGAGGTGGAGGCCTTCGCCTCACGCAAGGCGGTGCAGCTCTCCGGCGGTCAGCAGAAGCTGGTTGCGCTGGCACGCGCGCTGATGTGCGGCACACAGGTGCTGCTGCTCGACGAACCGTTCGAAGGCGTGGCGCCGGTGCTGGCACGCAGACTGGCCGAGGTCATCGCCGGCCTGCGGCAGGAAGGCCTGTCCATCCTGCTCACCGAATCCGACCTGTCGCATTCGCGCGAGCTGCTCGACACCTTGTACGTGATCGATCGCGGGGTCGTGCAGACGGGCTCGCTATGAGCGGCACGTTGCGCTGAAGCTGCTGGCGGCCCTCGCCGCCTTTCCGGCAGGCCGGCTTGCCCGCTACCTGGGCACGAGGCCATGCCTTACCGCCTTTCGAATCGCTGCTTACGATAAGCGCCCGCAAAAAAAACAGGCGGAGATGAACTCCGCCTGAAACCATCGTTGCAGGGAGCAGACGCAACCACGCCATACCGTCGCGTGCTCGGAACGAAGAATATCTCGTCGTTCGTATATTTGCAACTAGATTGCATTAGCCACTTTGTTGCGCCAGAGATCCGGCCCCATGGGAGGATCGACGCACATCCCGAGGCGGCGCGCAGCGCGATCCCCTGTTTCGTACTTCCTCTGATGTCGTTGGCAGCCGTCCGATCGGCAATCACGGACGGTCGGGGTCGTAGCGCTCGATACGGGCCGAGGCGATGCGATAGCCGGAATGCCCCATCGAGGTCTGGTTGGGCACGGTCTCGATCACGCCTGTGACCCAGACCGCGTCCATGGTCTCGATCCGCAGCGACTCATCGCCGCGCAAGACGTGGATGATCTGATTGGCCGGCGGCGGCGGCGTGTGAATGCAGGCTCCGAAATAGGGGACGAGAAGAAACTCCGTGATGTTGCGGCCATGCGTCTCCAGCGGCACCACGAAGCCGGGTATGCGCACTTGCTGGCCGTGCAGTGCCGTCTCGACCGGTGCTGCGGACCATTCCCGCTGCAGACGCGCCAGCGCCTGCGCGGCGCGCGGATCGGAGTCATCGAGTCCGGCGAAATTCTCCCCGGCAAGCGCCTGTGCCGGATCCCACGATTCGGGAATGAGATCGTCCCAGGCCAGTTGGCGCGGCGCGGTGGACGACGACCCCTGTGGTGCAGCGCGCTCTACGGCCTCCTTTGCCTGGGCGAAGGAGGTGGACGGCGGAACCGGCTCGCGATCGCAGCCCGCAAGGCAGGCAATCGCCGCCAGCGCCACGAGCATGCGCGACGCCATGACGGGTGCGTCTACCAGGTGAGGACGCGCGAGCGTGAATCCAGGCGCGCACCGCTCTGTGAGCGCTCGGAGACGACTTGGGCGGCAAGGCGCTCCAGCGAACGGAACGAATCGAACAGGCGTACTTCCAGCGCGCGCAACTGGCCCGGCTCGGCGCAGTGGTAGACGTAGTCGGCCACCAGCTCCGCGTGTCCGTCGTGTCCGCCGTGCGTCTCACCGCCGGCCGGTGCCGCACCTTCGGCACCGAGCAGGTCCGCACCAAGCACCGGGGAAGTCAATGTCACGCTGTGGATTGCACAGCGGGCAGCAGCGCCCGGTGCAAGCGCCGTGCCATCACGCAGGATGCGCACTGCATCGCGCACGGCAGTGCGCTCGTCCTCGGTCCTTGGTGCGCGCTCGAAACCGACCAGGCTGTCCAGCGGCACCTCCAGCCGGACCGACAGCGTGCGGCCTTCGACGACGACATCCAGCTTTCCTGCACCGTGAACGTGCTGCGCTGCACGGCCGCGGCCTGCCACGAGGCTGCGATCACGATGCAAAGCAATGCGTAGCGGAAGCGCATGGTGTATTCCTCAATGGGGATTCCACATGGGGATTCTACGTGGGCAGTGACGCCTTTCGCAACTTAGTTGCATTATTATGGGGGCCAGCATGTACGAGAAAGGATCGATGCCCGCCGCCGCAGCGGCATGACCGGGCCGCAAACGCGGCGGGCAGTTCGCGCCGTGACGCGGCGGATGACGATCCAGGGTTGCCTGGCCACTGCCGGCGCGCTACCGTACGCGGCGGTCCGATAGCGGATCAACCCTGTAGCGCGTCCTCGATCTGAATCCAGAAACCTCTCGCCCGTGAGCACACTCGACATTGCCCAGGATGGCGCTCCTGTGCTGGACTTGCAGGGCGTACGCTTCACCTGGAGCAGCGCGCGCGAAGCGCTGATCGAGATCGACGTGCTGCGTGTGGCGCCCGGCGAGCGCCTGTTCCTGCGCGGACCCAGCGGTAGCGGCAAGTCCACCCTGCTGAGCCTGCTGGCAGGCGTGCTCACGCCCGGTGCAGGCGCAATCCACCTTCTCGGCCGCAACCTCGCCGCGCTGTCCGGGGCGGGACGCGACCGCATCCGTGCGGATCACGTCGGCTTCATCTTCCAGATGTTCAATCTGATCCCGTATCTGAATGTCATGGAAAACGTGATGCTGCCGTGCGCTTTCTCGGAGCGCCGCCGCACGCGCGCGCAGCGGCGCGGTGGAAACGTCGCGCAGGAAGCGCATCGCCTGCTGGCGGCGCTGGACATGGCCGAGGCCGGTCTGCTGCAGCGCCCGGTCACACAGCTCAGCGTCGGGCAACAGCAGCGGGTGGCCGCGGCACGTGCCTTGATCGGCGCGCCGGAACTGGTCATCGCCGACGAGCCGACCTCGTCGCTGGATGCCGATCGCCGCAACGCGTTCGTCGAGCTGCTCTTCCGCGAGTGCAGGCAAGCCGGGTCCGCACTGGTATTCGTCAGCCACGATGCAAGCCTGGCGCCGCTGTTCGATCGCACCCTGGAGTTCACCAGCCTGAACAAGGCACGATCACCATCCCGGCAGGATGCGGGGCCTGAGCCGGCATGAGCGCGATTCCCACCCTGGCGATCAAGAGCCTGCGCAACCGGCGTACAACGGCCGCGCTCACCGTGCTGTCGATCGCGTGCGCGGTGGTGCTGCTGCTGGGTGTCGAGCGCCTGCGCCACGAGTCGCGCGAGAGCTTCACCAACACCATCTCCGGCACCGATCTCATCGTCGGCGCGCGCAGCAGCCCCGTGCATCTGCTGCTCTATTCCGTGTTCCATGTCGGCAATGCCACCAACAACATCTCCTGGGACAGCTACCGCAGCATCGCGCAGCGACCGGAGGTGGCGTGGACCATCCCGCTCTCGCTCGGCGATTCGCATCGCGGATTCCGCGTGCTGGGGACCAGCCCGGAATTCTTCGAGCACTTCCGTTTCGGCGATCGACGACGGCTCGAGCTCACCGCCGGGCGGGTGCTGCAGGATACGTACGACGCGGTGCTGGGTGCCGAAGTGGCAGCGAAGCTGGGCTATCGGCTGGGCGAACGCATCGTGGTCGCACACGGGTCGGGAGAGGTCAGCTTCTCCCTGCACCAGGACCATCCGTTCACCGTCACCGGAATCCTTGCACGCACCGGTACTCCGGTCGATCGCACGGTGCACATCACCCTGGCCGGCATGGATGCCATGCACGAGCAGATGCCCGCGGGCCGGTCCGCGGACCCCCTCGCTGCGGCGCTCGGGAAGCATGGCGCCAACGGTGGAGCGTTGCACCGCCCGCCGCAGGGGGAGGCGCACCCGCATGAAGACGGAGACGTGCGAGCCGGGCACGCGGATGATGGCGAGCATGGCGCCATCACCGCCTTTCTAGTAGGACTGAAATCGCGTCCCGCCGTGCTGTCGATGCAGCGCTACGTGAACGACTACCCAAACGAGCCGCTCACCGCCATTCTCCCGGGCGCTACGCTGCCTCAGCTGTGGGAGATCGTCGGTGCCGCGGAGAAGGCACTGTTCGGCGTGTCCGTGCTGGTTGTCGTGGTCGGGCTGACGGGAATGCTGATCGCGCTGCTCACCAGTCTTTCGGAGCGGCGGCGCGAGATGGCGGTGCTGCGCTCGGTCGGTGCGCGACCCGCCCAGGTATTCGGCTTGATCGTCGGCGAGGCGGTGGTCCTCACCCTGGCCGGCATCGGGTTGGGGTTCGCACTGCTCTACGCCGGCCTGCTGCTGGGCCAGCCGTGGCTGGAAGCACGCATGGGCCTGTTCATTCCCATCGGCTGGCCGTCCACGCACGAATGGTCGCTCGCCACGCTGGTAGCCATTGCAGGCACAATTACCGGATTCATCCCTGGCTACCGCCTGTACCGCCATTCGCTGGCCGACGGCATGACCATCCGCATCTGAACGCCGATGACCCGATCCATGTTTCGACGTCTGCTGCCGACCCTGTGCGCCATGCTGATGGCGCTGTCGGCCCAGGCCGATACGCCGAAGCAGATCATGTGGCAAGACCTGACCCCCGGAACCGCGAAGGCGGAGGACGACCCGTTCTCGGCCATGTCGCTCGACCAGCTGTCCGATCTGTCGGACCTGGCCTGGATCCGCGATCGCCGCGCGCGCGGCGAGAAGCCGACGCCGAAGGACCAGGCCGACGAGCAGGCGTTGCTGAGCCGGCTCAAGCAGGCAGGCGTGGACGCCGAGGCGATGCTGACCAAGCGTGACGAGGTGATCGCCCAGCGCCAGACCCAGGCAGTGGCCGTCAACGCCAAGCTCGACGGGGCGCAGGTACGTATCCCAGGCTATGTTCTTCCCTTGGAGTACAAGGGCAAGCAGGTAGCCGAGTTCCTGCTCGTGCCCTGGGTCGGCGCGTGCATTCACACGCCGCCGCCGCCGCCCAACCAGATCATTCACGTCACGCCAGCCCGGCCTTTCGAGAGCACCGGCATGTTCGCAGCGGTCTGGGTGACGGGCCAGCTCAGCGCTGCGTCGTCAAAGCGCGCACTGTTCATGCTGGACGGTTCGTCCGACATCGACATCGCCTACTCGTTGAAGGCGAGCGTGGTCGAGCCCTATACCGAGTGACGGTCTGTCGTAAAGCTGCTGCGCGGGACCGATGCGCGGTGGCTACTTGAACGCCGGCAGTGCAAGCACGGCGCCTGTTTGGCTGTCAGGGTGCGAATGCGGCAGCGCGCGGCTGAGCACCGAGCGCATCACGATGTTGTCCACACCGGCTTCCTGCACGTCGACGCGCACCACGACGCGCGTATTGAACTTGACGTCGGGGCGATACCACAAGGTCATGGTGTCGACGTCGCCTTCGGTACGCACGTTGGCAATCAGGTAAGGCGTCTCCAGCTGCATCCACTTGTTCTTGAGCGTGGAGAACGCGGTCTGCATCAGCGGCTCGCCGTCGAGCTCGATGGTGACGAAGGTGGAATCGCTGCTGCGACCGGTCTTGACGATCTCGGCGGCATGGAACCATCCAGCGCCGATGACCTGCATGCTCGCCTCCTCACCCTGCGCCAACGCCCCGACGTCACGTTGCGCACTGATCGGCTCGCCACGCACCTCCCCTTCTACGCAAGCGAACGCCACGCCGGCGGACGCGGCAAGCGCCAAGGCGGCGAACATACGGGTGGAGGCGAACAGCACCTGATGCATGATTGTCATCCCGGCCAGGAATATCGATACGAGTATGCCACTGCGACGCCGGGGACGTATAGCCGGTTTTTCAGCAGTCTGTCAGACAGTAGCGCAGGCCCTCCTCGAATACGCGCCGGGGTAGCTTGCGCCCGATGAAGACCAGCGTGCTGGTGCGTGTTTCGTCCGCCAGCCAGGGTTTGCCTTCCTGCGCACCCATCACCATGTGTACGCCCTGGAATATCACGCGCCGATCCTTGCCCTGCACGTTCAGCACCCCCTTGTAGCGCAGCAGGTCGGCACCGTACTGCTGGGTGAGCAGGCGCATGAACAGATCCAGACGTTGCGGATCGAAGGCCCGGTGCTCGCGGAATACGAAGGAACCGACCTCGTCGTCATGGCGGTGCGCGCGATCTTCGAGGAAGCCGGGATCGATCTCGAGCGCAGCGTCGATGCTGAACCCGCCGATGTCGAACACCAGCTCCACAGGTGCCGCACCGAAATGCACGCGCTGCTGCGGCGCACGTGGGTTGATCTGCCTCAGCCGGCGCGAAAGCGCCTCCACTTCAGCCTCCTCGACCAGATCGGCCTTGGAGATGAACAGACGGTCGGCAAAGCCGACCTGCTCCTGCGCCTCGCGGTTGCGATCGAGCTGCTCCGACGCATGCTTCGCGTCCACCAGGGTGACGATCCCGTCCAGGACGAACGCACGGGCAATGTCCAGATTCATGAAGAACGTCTGCGCCACCGGCGCGGGATCGGCGAGACCGGTGGTTTCGATCACCACTCGTTCGAATGCCAGGCTGCCCTCACGCCGCTGATGTTCGAGCTCGCCCAGCAGCCGCACCAGGTCGCCGCGCACGCTGCAGCAGATACAGCCGTTGTTCATGACCACGATCTGCTCGTCACGCTCCTGTACCAGGATTTCGTTGTCGATCCCGGCTTCGCCGAACTCGTTCTCGATCACCGCGATGCGTCGGCCGTGCTGCTCGCGCAGGATGCGGTTGAGCAGCGTGGTCTTGCCGCTGCCGAGGAAGCCGGTCAGGATGGTGACGGGAATGCGCGCCTGCATGCCTCATCCATATCGTGCGGGGCACACGCCGGCGCGGAACGTCGGGCAGGTTGCTAGGACGTGCGGCCAGCCATCAGATTGATGGAATGCGCATAGATCAGGCAGACGCTGCCGGTGATGGTAAGCGCGGTAGCGGCCGTTTCGCCGAATTGCGCCTCCTGCAGCGCACCCAACAGGATTGCAGTCACACCGAGAGCACCCCCAGCCAGCACCGCCGCGCGGCGATGCCGCCAATAACCGGGAAGCAAGGCGGCGAACGCGATGGGCACCAGCACCAGGGCCAGGGCCAGATGCAGTCCATGATGATGCGCGCCGTGGCCGAAGATGGCCATCGCGGGCAGCACGATCAGCACGAGCGGCAATGCGATGCAATGCACCAGGCACAGCCCGGACAGACACAACCCGAACATATCCAGCAGGTCGCGCGAACGACCCGGTCGAACACCGCGCACGTGCATGAGTCGCACTCGAAAGCAGGAATGCCATGCTATCCGAGCCCCTCAATCAATGCAACTATGTTGCGAAAAGAGTCGGGGGTCAGTGGTTGCGAGCAGACTTGCGCGGCGCACAGCCTCCACATACCCCCCTGACGGTCAACTCGATCTCACCGCCCCGGAAGCCAGCAGGCAGACGCACCGCGGGAACGCGCGGCGTCTCCTCGAGGCAGACCACGTCGCCGCAGGTATTGCACTGGAAATGCGGATGAACGCCGCGCTGACTGTGGCGCTGCGCCTTGAAGCGCCAGACACGGTCGTCCCCGGAAATGCGGTGCGCGAGACCCTGCTCCGTGAGCCATTCCAGCACACGGTAGACGGTGACCCGATCCATGATATGCAACCGCCCGATGCCCGCCTCCACCTCGGAATGGGTGAGTGCCCGCTTGGCATCGAGCAGGGCGGCGAGGACCACCACGCGGCCGCGCGTCACGCGGCTTCCGGTCTCACGCAGCATCGCCTCGGCGATCGCCTGATTCTGGCTGATGGACATTGCTGATTCCCGCAGGGTCACTGCCTCCGGACCCATTCTAGCAAAGCAGCCTTCGTATTCGATGTGCCGCGAACAGTCGTGACCCGAAAGACCCCCACAGGCGGCATCGCTGCCGGCCCGGCGGTGATCAGCCGGGCCGGCGCCTGCCTTACTGCCTGGACGCGATCAGGTCGGCGTCCCGCCGCGCGTCTCGACATACACGGCGTACAGCGAGGTGCTGCCCGTCATGAACAGGCGATTGCGCTTGGAGCCGCCGAAGCATACGTTGGAGATGATCTCCGGCATGCGGATGACGCCGATGCGGGTGCCATCCGGCGAGAACACGTGCACGCCGTCGTAGCCGTCACCGACCCAGCCCATGCCGGCCCATACGTTGCCATCCTCGTCGCAGCGGATGCCATCGGCGAAGCCGGTCTTGCCCTCGTACTCCATGCTGGCGAACACGCGGCCATTGCGCAGACGCTTGCCGTCCAGGTCGTACACCCAGATCACGCTCTTCGCCTCCGGATAGTGCGATATTCCGGTATCGGCGATGTACACCTTTTTGAAGTCCGGCGAGAAGCACAACCCGTTGGGCTTGAACGGCTCGTCTGCGACCTTCTCCACCTTGCCGGGGGCATCGATGCGATAGACTGCTTCCTTCTGCAGCGGCTGCGGACTGCCGGTGTTGAGCCGCTCGCCCTCGTAGTTCATCAAGCCGCCGTAGCCGGGATCGGTGAAGAACAGCCAGCCGTCCGGGTGGCACATGCCGTCGTTGGGAGCATTCAGGCCCTTGCCGTCGGCGGACTTGTCCGCCAGCACGGTGATGGTGCCGTCGTTCTCGTAGCGCGTCACGCGGCGGGTGCCGTGTTCGAACGCGATCTGCCGGCCCTGGTAATCGAAGGTATTGCCGTTGCTGTTGTTGGACGGATAGCGGAACCGGCGCGAGACGTGGCCATCTTCCTCGAGCCAGCGCAACTGCTCGTTATTGGGGATGTCGCTCCACAACAGATAGCGCCCCACGCCGTTCCAGGCCGGCCCCTCGGCCCACATCGTGCCGCGATACAGGCGCACGATCGGCGTGTTCCCCAGCTTGTACTTGAAGCGCTTGTCCAGGACGATGACATCCGGGTTCGGATAGCGGGCGATTGGACCGTCTGGATCGTACTGATCGATGAAGTTGCGCGCGAATGCTTCGGACGACATGGTCGAGACGGCGGCCACTGCAGAAGCGGCAGTCAGAAACTGACGCCGGCTCATCGCACGCGGCTCTTGTTCGCTCTTGCTCTCGAGTGGTTTGGCGAGGTCGATGAAACGATGAAGCTGTATCCTTCCCATCTGGTTTTCTCCTCATCAGCTTTGGTTATATTGAGTGGACAGGAAATGAGCCGGATGAGCCTTCATGGTCCAACAACGAACATGACAACCGGCACACGCTCGCAATCCACGCTGCCTTTCTACAACAAAGTTGCACCGGAACACAACTCGAATCACCGTGTGTAGGTTTTGCTGATCGCTGCTGCAGCGCGGCGCTTCGCCCTCGCGTACCATCCGGGTATTCCACGCGGTCCCGACCATTCACGAAGCCGACGTTCGCTGCGTACGGCATGCGTGGCGTCATTGGCCGGAACGGTATCAGCATTGTCAGCAAGGAGAAATTCACCTGATGAAGACCAGGCATTCCCAGGGCTTTTCCACACGTGCCATCCATGCAGGTCAGGAGCCGGACCCGTCGACCGGCGCAGTCATGCCTCCGATCTACGCCACGTCCACGTTCAAGCAGCGCTCGCCGGGCGAGCACACCGGCTTCGAATACTCGCGCAGCCAGAACCCCACGCGCATGGCATTCGAGCGCTGTCTCGCCGATCTCGAATCCGGCAGCATGGCCTGGGCATTTTCATCGGGGCTGGCGGCCATGGGAACGGTGCTCGAGCTGC
>JAHCKU010000350.1 GCA_026125625.1 Burkholderiales bacterium
ATGAGCAGGCGCAGATGCTCTACCTGCGCGGCATCGACGCGGATCCCATCGTCGAGGTGTTCCATCAGGGACTCATGCGCTGTTACCAGGCGCAGGGGCGTCACCTCGAGGCAATCAGCGCGTTTCGACGCATGCGGCAGATTCTCTCGGTCGTACTCGGCGTTGCACCCTCGCCAGAGTCTGTCCGGCTCTACGAAGTGAGTGCCCATGTAAGCCGCGGAGACGCCACGGACGAACCAAGCGATAAGGTTATTCCGCTGCCCAAGCGAACGCGCAACTCGCTCCGCTGAACCTGAACTAGGGAAACTCTGCACAAGTATCCCTAGGCGATCCCGAGCAAGTACAGCAGCACCGGAATCAGCAATGACGACAGCAATGCGTTGAGACCCATGGCCAGGCCGGAGAAGGCGCCGGCTTCCTCGCTTTCCTGGAACGCGCGCGCGGTGCCGATTCCGTGCGAGGTGGTGCCGATGGCGAAACCGCGCACCGCCGGGTCGCTGATCTTCAAGCGGTCGAGCAGGGCAGGGCCGATGACCGCGCCGATGATGCCGGTGGACACCACCAGGATCGCGGTCAGCGACGGCGGGCCGCCCAGCTTCTCGACGATGCCCATGGCCACCGGAGCCGTCACCGACTTGGGCACGAGTGCGAGCGTGGTCGCGGCCGAAGCATCGAACAGCATGGCCAGCCCGATGGCCGACAGCGCGGCGGTCAGGCAACCGGCGAGCAGGCCAACGCCCAACGGCAGCCACAGCCGGCGCAGCTTGGAGAAGTTGAAGTACAGCGGCACGGCCAGCGCCACCGTCGCCGGTCCGAGCAGGAAATGCACGAACTGCGCGCCGGCGAAATAGGTCTGGTAAGACGTGTTGGTGAGCATGAGCACGGCCACCAGCATGAGCACCGCGAGCAGCACCGGATTGAACAACGCACGTCGTCCGGAGCGTCGGAACAGCCAGTCGCCGAGCAGATAGGCGCATACCGTCAGGGTCAGGTGCAGCAGCGGCGAGGTCGATAGATAGACCCAGATCTCGTTGAGCGCCGGTCTCATTCCTCTCCGGCCTCCTGCTGCGGCATGCGATCGGCCAGTACCCGGATGGTGAGCGCAGTGACCGCGAGCGTGACCACGGCACCCAGCACGACCGCCACCACGATCGCCAGCCACTCGTCGCGCAGCCGGCCGGCGTGCAGCATCACCCCTACGCCCGCGGGCACGAACAGCATCGACAGATGCTGCAGCAACCCGCCGGTGGTGGTGCGCATGGCATAGCCCAGAGCGGGACGCAGAGCGATGGCGGCGAACAACAGGGCCATGCCCAGCACCGGACCGGGAACGGCGAGATGCAGGAGCTGGGTGCACGCTTCGCCGGCGAGCTGGAATACGAGCAGGATCGCGAATGATTGCAGCATGCAATCAGGCAGTGAAGGAGATCACTGCATCATAGCGAACAAATGTCCGGCGGAAACGCCGGACAGTACATCAGGGGTCACCAGCGCCGGGTTTCGAATGGCAGACCGGTCACAGTAGCTCCAGCACCTTCTCCGGCGGACGGCCGACCACCGCCCGGTCTCCGCGTACGACGATAGGGCGCTCGATCAGAATGGGATGGGCAGCCAGCGCATCCAGCCACTGCGCGTGAGTGAGCGTCTTGCCGGCGAACTGGGCTTTGAATTGGTCCTCGCCTTTGCGCACCAACTGCGCCGGCTCCAGGCCCAGACGCTGCAGCAGCAGGCGCAGCTCCTCGCGCGTGGGCGGCTGCTTCAGGTACTCGATCACGCGCGGCTCGATGCCGCGGCTGCGCAGCAGCTCCAGCGCCGTGCGGCTCTTGCTGCAGCGTGGGTTGTGATAGATGACGAATTCATCCTTCGTCATTGCCATTCAGAAGACTCCTTTGCGCGAGCCGGCGGTGACCGCCAGTTCGTGGTGGCCGGTCTGCGCATCCAGCTCGCGTCGGAACGAAAGCTCTGGTGCCGATCCGATTACCAACTCGGCGGTGGTGCGCACACGGCAACCCGGCAGCAGATGACCGCCAGTGACCACGCCTGTGCGATCGGCCACCGCTGCATGCAGATGCACGCCGTTGGCGCACAAGGTGCCGGACAGCGCGACCAGCTCGAGCTCGCCTTCGATCAGCGCTTCCTCGTCGCGGCCTGCGAATCGCAGACAGGCGCGGTCGAGGCTGCCGACTGCGCTCACGATGAACGCTGCCTTCCAGGCACGCTCCATGGTCAGGCGTTCCAGCGCCAAGCGCAGATCTTCGCCCGGTTTCAAGCGGATCGCATGGATGTCCATGGGTTAAAGCGTAGCACGCACCCGGGTACATGGCGTTTCCGGCGCACCAGGATCCCTCGCCTTCGGCTCGGGATGACACCACTATGTATGAGTATCTCGGAAAGACGCCGCTATGAGCGTCCCGGGATGACATCACTATGAGTGCCTCGGAATGCTATCGAGGGGGCATCACGCCAGCGCCTTGCTCACCACCTCCAAGGTGTCCTTGGACAAGCCCTCGGCCGCGCGCACGCGCGCCAGCTGCTTGTACGCATGCTGCTTGCGCGTGGCATCGAACTTCTTCCAGCGGTCGAACGCGCGCGCCAGCCGCGCCGCGATCTGCGGATTGATCGGATCGAGGGCGAGGATGCGATCGGCGGCGAAGGCATAGCCGGACCCGTCCGCGGCATGAAAATGGCGCTGATTCGCGCAGAAGGTGCGGATCAGTGCATACACCTTGTTGGGATTCTTCAGATCAAAGGCGCGATGCCGTGTCAGACGCTCGACCTGTGCCAGCGTGTCCGGCAGGCGTGCGCCGGCCTGCACCGCCAGCCACTTGTCCACCACCAGCGGTTCGTGCTGCCATCTGGCGTAGAAGCGCTCCAGCACCGGCTGGCGTTCGGGTGCATTGGAGTTGGCCAGCGCCGTCAGCGCAGCCATGGCATCGGTCATGTTGTCCGCGCCGTCGAACTGGCGCAGGCACAAGGCGCGCACCGGCTCTTCCTCCAGCTCCATCAGATAGGACAGGCACAGATTCTTCAGCGCGCGCTGTCCCGCCGGACCGGCATCCGGGCTATACGCCACCGGCACCGAATACGCCTGATAGGTGGCGAGCAGCTCGCCACGCAATTTCTGCGCGATGTGCCGGCGCAACTGCAGCCGTGCCTCGTGGATGGCATCCGGATCGACCTCCTGCATCTGCTCGCCGACGTAGGCTTCGCTCGGCAGGCCGAGCGCCTCCGCGGTGAAGGCGGCATCGCGACCGGCGTCCGCCAGCACGCGCCCGAACGCATGCAGGAACGATGCGGGGATCTGCAGCGGGCGGCCTTCGCGGCGATCGGCGATGCCGCGCAGCAGAATGTTGAGGGCCAGGCGCTGCCCGGCTTCCCAGCGATTGAACGCATCGCTGTCGTGCGCCATCAGATGCGCGAGATCGGCATCGCTCAGATCGCTCTCCAGGATCACCGGCGCCGAGAAGCCGCGCAGCAGAGAAGGCACCGGGCGGCTCCCGACGTCGACGAAGCACAGCTGCTGCTCGGTCTCGCGCAAGGAGAAGGTACGGGTGGTCGCGCCGGCGGCGGACTCGTCCTCCAGGCGCAGCGGGATTTCGTTGCCTGCCTCGTCCAGCAGCCCGAGCACCACCGGCATGTGCAGCGGCAGCTTCTGCGGCTGATCCGGCGTCGGTGGCGTGGATTGCCTGAACGTGAGCGTGACGCGCCGGTTCGCCGCGTCGTACGCGCTGTCGACGCGCAGACGCGGCGTGCCGGCTTGGTCGTACCAGCGGCGGAACAGGCTCAGGTCCACGCCGCTCGCGTCCTGCATCGCCTGCACGAAATCATCGGT
>JAHCKU010000351.1 GCA_026125625.1 Burkholderiales bacterium
CACGTGCGAGCCGGCGCGCATTGGCATGATCCTCGGCCAGTCGCTCGATATGGTTCTCCAGCGCGTAGATGCCTGCCGCTGCGAGCACACCGGCCTGGCGCATGCCGCCACCGAGGACCTTGCGCCAGCGGCGCGCCTTGGCGATGTGTCCGGCGCTGCCGCACAGCACGGAGCCCACCGGTGCACCCAGACCCTTCGACAGACAAACCGAAACCGTGTCGAACCAGCGTGCGATCTCGCCCACCGGTACGCCCTGCTCCACGGCGGCATTGAACAGCCGCGCGCCGTCCAGATGCAGGCCGAGGCCGTGTGCCCGCGCGAAGGCGTGGGCACGCTCCAGATAGTCCAGCGCCAGCACCTTGCCGCCCTGCGTATTCTCCAGACATAGCAGACGGGTACGCGCAAAATGCGAGTCGTCCGGCTTGATCGCTGCCGCCGCCCGCTCCAGGTCGAGCGAGCCGTCGGGCTCGAACTCCAGCGGCTGGGGCTGGATGCTGCCCAGGACCGCGGCGCCACCTCCCTCGTACTTGTACGTATGCGCCTGCTGGCCGACGAGATATTCATCACCGCGCTCGCAGTGCGCCATGACGCCCAGCAGGTTGCTCTGGGTGCCGGTCGGCACGAACAAGGCGGCCTCCTTGCCGAGCAGCCCGGCGGCAAGAACCTCGAGGCGGTTGACCGTGGGATCCTCCCCATAGACATCGTCACCGACCTCGGCTGCGGCCATCGCCGCGCGCATGCCCGGCGTGGGGCGCGTCACGGTATCGCTGCGCAGATCGATCTCCTTCATCGCCTGGTCTCCCTCGATGGCATGCCGCATGGTACACCGCGATCCCGCTAGGGTGCGCTCAGACGCTCGCCCAGAACATCGAGTGCAGCGACGCGCAGGCTATCCGGATAGCGTGTTTTGAACTGGGCGATTGCCGTACGCGCACGCTCGGCGTAAGCGCTGCGCGCGGCAGCCTGGCCTGCGGCGGCTGCCGCCTGCAGATAGTGCACCGCCAGGATGAAGTGCACCTCCTCGCGGCCGGGTTCGGGCAGCGTCTGCCGCAACAGCGCTTGCGCATGCTCGATCTGCTCGTGCAGCCGGGTCCAGCTCTGCTCCCGTGGCCGCAGCGGATCCTGCTCGAAGCTGTCGTAGAAGTGCCCTCGCAGCAGCTGCAGGCGTGCCTCGGCCGAAGCCGGACCATGCGGGTCGAGCTGCAGTGCGCTGCGATAGAAGGCAAGATTGGCCGGATAGCGGCCCAGCCTGGGCGATCTCTGCAGATCGATGCCCTGACCATGCAAGGCCTGTATCAGGTACAGCGTTGCCAGTCCCTGCGGCTGTCCGTGCGAGGCGATGTCACGATTGAGGAGATCCCTGATCTCGTCGAGCAGCTTCCCCAGCACGACACTGGCCTGCGCGCGCGCCTGCGGCGGCGAACGCGAATCGAGCACGTCCTGCTCATGCCGGATCTGCGCGAGGAAGTGCTCGGCGCTTTCCGCCGTGATCAGATCGTGCGCCGCCACCGGCGACAGCAGCAGCGCCGCGCCGAGCGCCAGCAAAGCACGCCTCATCGATCTGGAACGGACTGGCTGCGAGCGAAGGCGAGCGCACCCGCGTGCACCGGCACGCCACCCGTGCCTGTCGGCAGCGGCACGCGCAGGTCCGCAGGGCGCGGATCCAGAGTCAGCGCCTCTACCAGCGCGTAGGCATGGTCGCCACGGAAATCATCGCGGCACACCAGGTGATAAGCCTCGACTTCCACCAATATACGCAGCGGAACCTGCCCGTAGTCGGCGAAGGCGCCTTCGCCTTGATACAGCGCCTGCGCGTCCTCGATGCGCAGGAAGGCGACATCGGCCTGGCCACTGGAGATGAGGCTGGCGACCCGATAGGCGTGCGGCGCGCGCGAAACCTGCGCCCGGCTGTCGGGCAGACGTTCGCGCAGCGCCGCTGCCAGCAGTTCGCCCAGCTCGTCGGAGCGTGGATCGTCGCGCTGGGGTGAACAGCAGCAGATGGCTCTGGCGAAGTACAAGTTTCCACTGCCGATGGGGAATGGCCCGTCAACGCGCACCGGCCACCCAGCGGCGAGGCCACCCATCATCGCCAATGCACGACGCCGGTCCATCCTCGTCACTCGAACGAAACGGGGCGGGTTACCCCGCCCCAATCACCCCACATCTCCGCTCATCTTTTGATGTGCTCGAGCGGGCAGATGGTGGAGGCGGTGTAGTTCGGCACGTCGACCATATTGCTGATGCGCACGTCGCAGGCAACGCTGATATAGACGTAAGCCTGCTCCGCGGACATGCTGCGGTTCTTCTGCAGCCAGTCGAGCATGTCGATGAGCGAGTTGCGCGCCGCCAGCGCCAGATCCTCGGACAGATTGGTCAGCCCGGCGATCTTTTCGCTGTCGAGATACTTGAGGTAGGGAGGCACTTCGCCTGCCTTCTTGGTCGGATACCCGACCGTGGCATGGAACACGTCCGGTTCCAGCTTCTTCAGCTGCGAGCCGCCCTCGAAGTGCGGACCACCACGGATCATGGCCAGCATGCCCTTGCGGATCTCGGTACGAACGGTCACCTTCGCGCCCATCTCGATGGCGGTTCCGGAAACTTCGCCATCGCCCTGTGCGTAGTGCACGTCGCCCACGAACAAGCCGCACCCATCGATGTAGCACGGCAGCAGCAGCGTGGTGCCCACCACCATCTGCTTGACGTCCATGTTGCCGCCGTTCTCGCGCGGCGGAATGGTGCGCAGACACTTGTCCTTGTGGCTGCCGTTGGGGCCGCACACATCCGCGGGCAGCGCATTGATCGGCTGCGGCGGCAAGGCGATGCCGCCCGCCTCGCCCAGCTTCGTCTCGCGCTCGAGCCAGGCATCGACCTCGGCCGGGCCCGGCAGCGTACCGACGGTGCCCATGAACGCATTCATGGGAATGGCCACGCCCGGCAGCTGCTTCGACACCGCCTCCATCCGGTTCAATTCCCAGTTGGCGATGTAGGGCTGCGTGAACAGATCACGCAGGAACCCGAAGCCCGGGACGATGGTGGTATAGCCGTATTCGTCGGGCTCCACGTCGATCAGCGTGACCGCCAGCACGTCACCGCGCTTGGCACCCTCGATGTAGACCGGCCCGGTGATCGGGTGCACGTTGTTGAGATCGACCGCGGCCAGATCTTTCGGCTGCGAATCGACATTGAGGTCGGAATCGAGCGCATCGCGCGTCTCGAACAGGATCAGCTGCCCGGGCTTGGCCCGCATCACCGGCTTGATCGCCGGATGGTAGCGGTTCATGCGGTTCGGGTCGTCCTTGCAATGCGTGCCCTGCTTCTTCACGTGAACCCAGGATTGCGTCTTCACATCCGCAGTGTCGGCCCATAACGGGAAGGATGCGACGGACGCCCCCAATGCAACGAGTACGGCAGCACTTCTTTTCATACTGGTCTCCTTCATTTTAAGAGAAAGACCTGCCGGGGAACACGGGAATGGGATAGGAATAGGAATGAGTATCGAATATATGAATATGGGTCCTGCGCAGCGCGCATCATGATTCGCCAGTCGCCGCCCGTCAATCGCCGCGTCATCCGCCGAACACGCGGTCGATGGTCCAGTACAGCCCGAGCAGCAGGATTGCACCGGACAGGACGAGCGGGATCGCGCGCAGTACCGGTGCCCCCCATTTCGTTCTTCCCAGCACTCGGCCGAGAAGCAGGAACAGCGCGAAGGCCCCCGCCACGATGATCACCTGACCGATTTCGACACCGATATTGAACGCCGCCAGGGCGGGCACCAGCGCGTCGCGCGGCAATCCGTAGTCGCGCAGCACGCTGGCGAAGCCGA
>JAHCKU010000352.1 GCA_026125625.1 Burkholderiales bacterium
GGCGCAAGGTTGCGGCGAAGGCGATCGCACAGATGAAGAAGATCCAGCTGGAGATGGGCGGCAAGAATCCGCTGGTGGTGCTGGACGATGCCGATCTCAAGACGGCGGTAGAGAGCGCGGTGAACGGCGCGTACTTCTCCACCGGCCAGCGCTGTACGGCGTCGTCGCGCCTGGTGGTCACCAAGGGCATCCACAACAAGTTCGTGGAAGCGCTGACCGAGCGCCTGAAGTCGCTGGTGGTGGACAACGCGCTCAAGTCCGGCGTGCACATGGGCCCGGTGGTGGACAAGAATCAGCTCAACCAGGATCTGTTCTACATCGAGGAAGGGAAGAAGGAAGGGGCCAGGCTCAGCTACGGCGGCAACCTGCTCAAGCGCGACACCGAAGGCTACTACCTGGAGCCGGCGCTGTTCACCGAGACGCGCAACGACATGCGCATCAACCGTGAAGAAGTGTTCGGGCCGGTGGCCACGGTGATTCCAGCGAATGACTACGAAGAAGCGCTGGCGATCGCCAACGACACGCAGTTCGGTCTGGCCTCGGGCATCATCACCGGCTCGCTCAAGCACGCCGCGCACTTCCGTCGCAACAGCCAGGCCGGCATGGTGATGGTGAATCTGCCCACCGCTGGAGTCGATTACCACGTGCCCTTCGGCGGCCGCAAAGGCTCCAGCTACGGACCGCGCGAACAGGGGCGTTACGCCGCCGAGTTCTACACCGCGGTGAAGACGGCGTATGTGCTGGCGGGGTGAGGCGAGGCGGTGTGTCAAGGGCGGCGAGGCCGCCCTCATTCCCCTCCTTTTCAAGGAGGGGTGCACCCCTTCGGGGCATGGACCGCCGCAGGCGGCGGGGTGGTTGGCATCTACCCCACACCACCCCGGCGGCTGCGCCGCCACCCCGCCTCGTGAGAGGCGGGGAAAAAAACACAACGCATCGCAACCGTCACTGCATCGCAACCGTCTTCCCCTCCTTGGATAAGGAGGGGTGTACCCCTTCGGGGCATAAAGCGCCGAAGGCGCCGGGGTGGTTTGAAAGCGTCTTCGACAACCCGAAACCGATGAGACATCCATGACCGATCTCACCAAGACCGAGCGCTCGCGCGTCAAGCGCATGCACGAGCGCGGCCGCTACGACTTCGAAACCGTCGCCGCGATCCTCGACAGTGCATTCATCTGCCATGTCGGCTACGTCCTCGACGGCAAGCCGGTGGTCACCCCGACCAGCTACTGGCGCGAGGACGATCACGTCTACTGGCACGGCTCCAGCGCCTCACGCATGCTGCGCACCGCGCAGGGCGAGACCGACGTGTGCCTCACGGTCTCCTGTATAGACGGACTGGTACTGGCGCGCTCCGCCTTCCATCACTCCATCAACTATCGCTCGGTCATGCTGTTCGGACGCGCGCGCATGGTCGAGGATCCTGCACACAAGCTGCGCGCGCTGGAGAATTTTGTCGAGCACATGTATCCGGGGCGCTGGAAGGCCTTGCGTCCTGCCACGGAGCAGGAGCTGAAGGCCACCACCGTGCTGTACATGAAGATCGACGAGGGTGCGGCCAAGATTCGCCGCGGTCCTCCGGTCGACGACGACGAGGATTACGACTGGCCGGTCTGGGCGGGCGTGGTTCCCCTGCGTACGGTGGCCGGGCTACCCGAGGATGACGGGCGCGTGCGCCAGGATGCGACGGCCATGCCGGCTGCAGCCGGGTTCGGGCATCTGGGGGTGAAGGCGGAATAGAAGCAGAACCACTGCGTGGATCTGGGCCCCGGCCCCGGATAGAAGCACTCCGGGGCAGGCTCTGCGCCGGGGCGACGTGCTCTCAGGTTCGTCATGCCGGCGCAGGTCGTCGGAGGCTAGTATCCAGGGATGTCGTCATGCCGGCGCAGGCCGGCATCCAGGGTTCCAAAGTGATCATGTCCGCTTACCCATCGGGATTTCCCCGGTGGCGGCAATCCTGTCTGTCATTTCGCAGGTTATAGATCCGTAGCGACCCTGGCCGAAATGCGCTAGGGTTCGTCCAGGCAAAAACCCCGTCATACGTCATCGCCCGGCGGCCGCTTGGTCGACGAGCCGAGATGCCGTATGGGCAAAAGAAGACGGGCGATCGTGGACAAGTTCGACAGGATCTATCAACTGCATCAGATTTTTGCAGGGCGGCGAACACCTATCCCCGTGCAGGATCTGATGGAGAAACTGGGTTGCTCGAAGGCGACGGTCTATCGCCTGATCGACCTCATGCGCGATTTCCTCGGCGCGCCGATCGAATCCGATCCCGAACTCGGCGGCTTCCGCTACGCGCCGACACCAAACGGTCGTGCCTACGAGTTGCCTGGCCTCTGGTTTACCGCACAGGAGCTGCAGGCGCTGATCGTATTCGACCGCTTGCTCGAGAATCTCGAACCGGGACTGCTCAGCCGGCATCTCGCCCCTTTTTCCAAGCGCCTCAATGAACTGCTGCATAACAAGCGCCTCGGCCTGAGCGAAGCTGCGCATCGCATCCACCTCGTCGGCATTGCCACGCGCCCAGCCAGCGACTGGTTTCGTGTTCTTGCCAGCGCCACTCTGCAGCGCCACCGACTGAAATTCATCTACCACTCGCGCAGCAAAGACGAGAAGCGCGAACGTCTGGTTTCACCCCAGCGCCTCACGCGCTATCGCGACAACTGGTACCTGGATGCCTGGGACCATCAGCGAAACGATCTGCGCAGCTTCGCCGTCGACCGTGTCACCCGTGCGGTCGAGCAGAGCGAGACAGCCGAAGAAATCCCGAGCGAGCGACTGGACGAACACTTCGCCAGCAGCTACGGCATTTTCGGCGGCAAGGCCAACAAGACGGCTGTTCTGGTGTTTTCACGCGAACGTGCGCGCTGGGTCGCAGACGAGCGCTGGCATCCGAAGCAGGTCGGCCAGTTCCTGACGGACGGCCGATACGAACTGCGTATTCCCTACCGGGATGCGCGGGAATTGATCATGGACATCCTACGACATGGAGCGCAGGTGGAGGTAATCGCGCCAGAGGCGTTGCGGGAGGAGGTGCGGCAGGAGTTGAGAAGGGCACTGGGGGTGTATGGGTGACACGTTTTCGTAACGCGAGACCAGTTCTCATGTTTTGAGATTCGAAGCTGCAAAACTCGCTGTGGTCGGGAGCAGGATAGTTCACCGAGACCCTCGATCGTCGAGATGGATCGATCGAGTTTCGCCGGCTTCTCAATATATTGTGATGACGAGCAATGCAAGAGAGAGGTTACTTTAGGTACTGGGGTAAAGCACTCGACAATAGCGGAATCACGCCTGAGTACCACCTTCTCCCTTACCACAGCCTGGATGTGGCGGCAGTTGGTCATGAATTTCTCTCCGCACATCCGTCATTTCTCCGGTCGCTGCAAACGCAACTTGGCATAGATGACGAGGAAACCTGCCTTGCTTGGGCCGTTTTTTTCCTGGCACTCCACGATCTGGGTAAGTTCTCGGAGGCATTCCAGAATCTCCGACCGGATCTGCTACGACTTCTATTGTCCAGAACGAGCCGGAAGGTCTATCCCAGCGGATTCCATCACGACAGCATGGGGTTCCTTCTATGGTGCGATCGGCTGTCCGATCGCCTGATCGAAGAAGATTGGCTGAGGATTGGTCAGCGTCTCCGGATTGAAAGAGGTTGGGCGGATGTATTCATGGCTTGGATCTCTGCCGTCACCGGCCATCATGGGAAGCCGCCAAAGAGAGGAAGAGAACAACTCGTTGGGGCGTACGGCCATTTTGCGGAGGAGGATACTGAAGCAGCGCTGCAGTTCGTTCGCCAAGTTGCTGCTCTGTTA
>JAHCKU010000353.1 GCA_026125625.1 Burkholderiales bacterium
TCGAAGCCCATGACCAGCGCCTTGCGCGCGAAATCGCCGCCGAGCACGCCCAGGCCCATGATGCCGATCGTGCGTCGCGACGGCGGAATCGCCGGCAGCTGCGTCCACTGCACATTGCGCTGCTGCTGCGCGTAGCGATCCATGTGCCGGTGGAAATGCAGCACCGCGTACATGGCGTACTCGGACATCTGCGGTGCGAGCCCGGCGTCGACCATGCGCGTGATCGGAATGCGCTCGGGCAGGCGCGCATCCAGGAACAGATGATCCACGCCGGCGCCCAGCGAGAGAATCGCCTTCAGCCGCGGCAATCCGGCGAGCATGCCGGTCGGCGGTTTCCACACCAGCGCGTAGTCGATCTCCTCGCTGCGGCCGATCTCCGGCCATACGCGCAGCTCCAGCTCGGGCAGCGCACGCGTAAGCGCCGCATGCCATGGCGCGGGATCATCGATATCGCTATAGAACAGTACGACCACTCATGCCTCCCGTGACAGATGCGCCAGGTCGTTGGCGTGTGCTTCCCGAGTGCGCCCGTCGAAGCGGATAGTGCGCCCGCAATGGCAGCCGCCGATGTGCACGACCATCCCGACGTTCGCCTGCATCATGCCTCCTCTCGTGCTCCCCAGCGTCCGATCACCTGGTAGTTCGAGCCGCCCGCATCGAGCGACGAGCGCACCAGGACGAAGTCGCTCACCCGCCACGCGATCGACGCCATGTCCGGCTCCAGAGCGCGGCAAGCCGCATCGCGCAGCAGGGTCACATGCGCGGCGAACGGCTTGCGATCGAAGGAGAAGCCGGCCTGCGCGACCGTCTGGCGCAGCCGCCCGACCAGATCCTCCAACGCAGGCGGCACGCGCTCCGGTCCAGCCCACGCGATGCGATTATGTGGCCAGCACGCCACCCGGTTCAACGACATACCGAACGGCTCGACGTCCACATTACCGGCGGCGTCCTGAAGTGCAGCCAATCGGTGCTCCTCGATCTCGCCGAGGAAGAGCAAGGTCATATGGATGGACGCAGCGCGCGTAGGCCGGCCTCCGAGCTGTGCATGCACGAGCCTGCCCTGCGCGTGCAGCGCCTTGCGCACAGCTTCGTCCGGCCACAGCGCGAAGAACACGCGCACACCGCCTGGCCTGCGCGCCGACCGCATCAGCGCCGCTGGATCAGCGCCACCGCTTCGGCGGCAATGCCTTCTCCGCGGCCGGTGAAGCCGAGCCGCTCGGTGGTTTTCGCCTTGATGCTCACCTGCGCCGGAGTCACGCCCAGCGCCTGGGCGATGGCCTGCACCATCGCCGGAATGTGGGGGGCCATCTTCGGTGCCTGCGCGATGATGGTGGCATCGACGTTGCCGATGGTCCACTCCAGCGCCTTGATGCGCTCGCCGACCTCACGCAGCAGATCCAGGCTGTCGGCGCCGCGATAGCGCGCCTCGCTGTCGGGGAAATGCCGCCCGATGTCGCCCAGCGCAGCGGCGCCGAGCAGGGCATCGCAGATCGCATGCAGCAGCACATCGCCGTCGGAGTGTCCCAGCAGCCCACGCTCGTGCGCGATCTCCACTCCGCCGATGACGAGCTTGCGTCCGGGCACCAGTGCATGTACGTCGAAGCCTTGGCCGATTCTGAACATTCGCAGGTCCTGTCGTGACTGCCACGGCGATCACGGCTGCCGCAGCGCTCTCCAGTTATCCGTTCTGTCGTTCTGTACGCGACTGCCGTCCGGCGAGAAGGGTCTCGGCCAGCACCAGGTCGGCGGGAAGCGTGATCTTCATGTTGCACACATCGCCCATCACCAGCCGCGGCTGCACGCCCGTGGCCTCCATCGCGCTCGCCTCGTCCGTGACCTGGTCGAGCGCCGCATTCGACAGCGCCTCCAGCAGCATCGCGTGCCGAAACATCTGCGGCGTCTGTGCCGCCCACAGCCCGGCGCGCGGCACGGTCTCGACGATGCGCCCGCCACCGCCCTCCCGCTTCACGGTGTCGGCGATCGGCAGCGCCAGAATCCCGCCCGCATCGTCTTCGCCCACGGTATCGATCAGGCGCTCGACCAGATCGGCGGTCAGGCACGGCCGCGCGGCGTCGTGCACCAGCACCCAGTCGGATCCGGCCACATGCGGCTGCATCGCCCGCAGACCAGCCAGCACCGAGGCGGCGCGCGACGGTCCGCCGCAACGCAGGGCGGTGAGACGGGCGCCGAAGACGCTCCAGTCGTGGCGGTCGAACCACTGGTCGCCCGCGCTCAGCACCACCCATACGTGATCGATACGCGCCACACTTGCCAGCGCCCGCAGCGTGTGCCACAGCACCGGACGACCGGCGAGCGGCAGATACTGCTTGGGCAGTTGGGCGTCCATGCGCGAACCCGTGCCGGCGGCGGGAACGAGGGCGACATGACGGGGCATGAGCAGGCGGGATGTCATCGAAAGCGCCTATTATCCCCGAGTGCACGATGCAGCAGAGAAGGAACGCCGCATGCCGGTGCAAGCGGATCGGTCCTCTATAATTGCGCCATTTCGCGCTCGAATGTCATCCCTGCTTTCCCTTCCACCTTCCGGTCAGCGCACGCGCATCGCCGGCCTGCACGGCTCGGCCGATGCGCTTGCATTGGCACGCCTGAGCGGGTCGGGCCGTGCGCTGACGGTAATCACTGCCACTGCGGCCGACGCCCAGCGTCTGCTGGAGGAATTGCGCTACTTCGCACCGTCCCTGCGCAGCCATCTGCTCCCGGATTGGGAAACGCTGCCCTATGACAACTTCTCGCCGCACCAGGATCTGGTTTCCGAGCGCCTGGCCACGCTCTATCAGGTCGTGCACGGCGCCTGCGACGTGCTGCTGGTCCCGGTCACCACCGCGCTCTACCGCCTGCCGCCGCCGCAGTTCCTGGCCGCCTACAGCTTCTTCCTGAAGCAGGGCGAGGCCATCGAGCCGGAGGCGTTGCGCCGTCAGCTCACCATGGCCGGCTACAGCCACGTCTCGCAGGTGGTGTCCCCGGGTGAGTACAGCTACCGCGGCGGCCTGATCGATCTGTTTCCGATGGGCAGCGCGGTGCCCTATCGCATCGATCTGCTGGACAACGAAGTGGAGACCGTCCGCACCTTCGACGTCGATACCCAGCGCTCGATCTACAAGGTGAAAGAAGTGCGCCTGCTGCCGGCGCGCGAGTTCCCCACCGACGAGGAGGCACGCACGCGCTTCCGCGGCAATTTCCGCACGGCCTTCGAAGGCGATCCGTCCAAGCGCCAGATCTACAAGGACGTCAGCAACGGCACGTTTCCAGCGGGCATCGAGTACTACCTGCCGCTGTTCTTCGACGCTACCGCCATCCTGCCCGACTACCTGCCGGCCGACACGGTGGTCTGCCTGCATGGCGAGGTCGGCACGACCATCGACGATTTCTGGCGCGACACACGCGCGCGCTACGAGCTGTTGCGCGGAGATCGCGACCGTCCGCTGCTGCCGCCGGCGGAGTTGTTCCTGCTCGCCGATCAGTTCTTCGGCGCGATCAAGCCCTTCGCGCGCGTGGAACTGCGCGGCAACGCCGATCCTGCCGACGCGCAGGATGCACGCAGCGCACCGCTGCCGCCATTGCAGGTGGATCGCCGCGCCGACAATCCGTTGCATCGCCTGGCGGATTTTCTCGCCTCGCACACCGGCTGCACGCTGCTCTGCGCCGAAACCCTCGGACGGCGCGAGACCCTGCTGCAGTATCTGACGCAGCACGGACTGACGCCGGTGCTGCACGACACCTATGCGCAGGTCGAGCATGCCCGCGATGCGCTCATGCTCACCGTGGCGCCGATCGCCAACGGCTTCATCGA
>JAHCKU010000354.1 GCA_026125625.1 Burkholderiales bacterium
CCGCGAACGTGTCGCCGCCCACCGTGCCCAGCCCGAGCAGGCCGACGTGGATCGGTCTCATGTCAGGGCCTTCTTGAATGAAAACGAGGCGATTACCAAGCCTTCCCGGAAGTAGAACCTGTGTGCCTGCTGGCGTTGCGTGCCGGAATCCAGCTCCAGCGAGCTGGCGCCCTGTTCGCGCGCCCGCGTCTCGAGGAAGGTTAGCAGCGCATGGCCCACCCCGCGCGAGCGTTGGGCAGCATCCGTGACCAGATCGTCGACGTACAGCTTTTTTCCGACATGGGTATTGCGGACGAAGCGATAGACTGCGACCCCTGCCACGCTCTGCGTAGTGGCTGCCACGCACATGCGCCCCCCATCGGCGAAGACCGCCTGCATCGCCCCTGCGTAGTCCTCGGGCAATTGCGGGCGCAGCTGGCGGTGCACCGGCTCGGCGCGCTCCAGCCACTGGGGAGCGATCACCGTACCCCGCGCATCGGTGACCTCGATGATCTGCACGTGCCGCTCAGCCTGCTGCCGCAATCCTCAACAGCCCGTCGCGACGGAACATGTCGCGGATTCCACGCACCGCCTGGCGCGTGCGGGCTTCGTTCTCGATCAGCGAGAAGCGCACGTGGTCGTCGCCGTACTGGCCGAAACCGATGCCAGGCGAGACCGCGACCCGGGCATCGAGCAACAGCTTCTTGGCGAACTCCAGAGAACCGAGTGCCTGGTACGCCTGCGGGATGTGCGCCCAGATATACATGCTGGCCTTGGGCTTCTGCACCTCCCAGCCGATGCCGTTCAGGCCCGCGGCAAGCACGTCTCGACGCTTCTGGTAGGTGAGTCGTACCTGTTCCACGCAGTCCTGCGGGCCTTCCAGTGCGACGATGGCTGCCACCTGAATCGGCGTGAAGGTGCCGTAATCGTGATAGCTCTTGATGCGCGCGAGCGCGGCGACCAGATCCGGATTGCCGACCATGAAGCCCACGCGCCAGCCGGCCATGTTGTAGCTCTTCGACAGCGTGAAGAACTCGACTGCGACCTCCTTCGCACCAGGCACCTGCATGATCGAAGGTGCCTTGTAGCCGTCGAACACGATATCGGCATAGGCCAGGTCGTGCACCACGTAGATGCCGTACTCCCTGGCCAGGGCAACGATGCGTTCGAAGAACGCCAGATCCACGCACTGGCTGGTCGGATTGCTGGGGAAATTCAGGATCAGCATCTTGGGACGCGGATAGCTGTCCTTGATGGCCTGCTCCAGTTCCTGGAAGAAATCGATTCCCGGCAGCATGCGCACGTGCCGGATGTCTGCGCCAGAAATCACCGGCCCGTAGATGTGGATCGGATAGCTGGGGTTGGGAACCAGCACCACGTCACCGGTATCCAGGGTGGCGAGCGCGAGGTGGGCGATGCCCTCCTTGGAGCCGATGGTGACAATTGCTTCACGTTCCGGATCGAGTTCCACGTCGAAACGTGTCCGGTACCAGTTGCAGATGGCCTTGCGCAGCCGCACGATGCCCTTGGATACGGAGTAGCCATGGGTGTCGCCGCGTTGCGCGGTTTCCACCAGCTTGTCGAGGATATGCCTGGGCGTCGGCTGATCCGGGTTGCCCATGCCGAAATCCACGATGTCCTCTCCGCGCTTGCGGGCGGCAGCCTTGAGCTCGCCGGTGATGTTGAACACGTACTGCGGCAGGCGCTTGATGCGAGGGAACTGCTCCATGGCGGACTGGTCAGGAAGGAATTGATCGGGAAAATTCTGAATGGTATACAAGGGCGCCATGGCCGGCAATTGCGCCCCGCCATCTACCACTCTGCCGAATGAAACTCCACCAGGCCCGTGCCAGCGGACAAAACCAATGTACCGGCTACGGCACCGGCTATGTCTCGATCAACGGCCAGCGCCACGAGCATAGCCTGATACTCCTGGCCGATCGCCTGCTTCCCTGGCCGGTGACCGGCTTCGATTCCCTGGACGCAGCCAGTTTCGAGATGCTGGCGGGCCTGCCGGTGGAAGTGCTGCTGCTGGGGACCGGGTTGCGCCTGCGCTTTCCTGCCCCTGCATTGACCCAGGCGCTGCGCGAAACCGGAATCGGACTGGAGTTCATGGACACCCAGGCTGCCTGCAGAACCTACAACATCCTGTTGGCCGAGCACCGGCGAGTGGGTGCTGCGCTGCTGATCGAGCACGGCTGATCGCCTTTCGGAGCGGCGCATTCGCGCTACAGGTCTGCCAGTTCCCTGACGTGGCTGACCACGCTGCGACCGAGCGCGCTCAATGCATACCCTCCCTCCAGCACCGATACCACCCTGCCCTGGGCATGCCGCAGGGCGATGTCCTTGACCTGCCGTGTGACCCACGCATAGTCGGCTTCCGTCAAATCGAGCGAGGCCATGTCGTCCTCGCGGTGGGCGTCGAAGCCGGCGGAGACGTAGATCATCTCCGGCCGGAAGGCCTCCAGGGCAGGAAGCCAATGCTCTTCGACTGCTGCCCGGAAACGCCCCCCGGCGCTGTAGGCAGGCAGCGGAATGTTGACCATGCGCTGCGAGCGCCCCTCGACGCCGCTGTAAGGGTAGAACGGGTGCTGGAAGGTGGAGACCATCAGCACGCGTGCGTCGTCGCGGAAGATGTCTTCGGTGCCGTTGCCGTGATGCACGTCGAAGTCGACCACCGCCACCCGCTGCAGGCCATGCACCGCCAGCGCATGGGCTGCACCTATAGCCACGTTGTTGAAGAGGCAGAAGCCCATGGCGCGCGCGCGTTCCGCGTGATGCCCGGGCGGGCGCACGCAGCAAAAAGCGGTTGTCGCCTGACCTCGTGCCACCAGATCCGTGGCGAGCACTGCAGCGCCGGCCGCGCGCAGGGCAGCGCGCAACGAGCCCGGGCACATGGCGGTATCGGGATCGAGATGCACCAGGCCACGTTCGGGCGCGCTACGCATGAGTGCATCGACATAGTGTTCGTCGTGCACCCGGGCGAGCTGCGCCCGCTCCGCCGCAGGCGCCTCGTACTCATCCAGGTAGTTGATGAGCCCCATGGCAATCAGGTGATCCTCGATCGCCAGCATGCGGTCGGGAGACTCCGGATGGTGCGACCCCATGTCGTGCAGCAGGCAGTCGCGATGGCGTATGAAGGCAGTGGTCATGTGCGCGCGGTTCCTCCGGGTCCATCATAAGGATCCGCTGCATGACCGTCCAACCGGACGCGCTACCCGACGACCACGCGCGGGTCATGCATGGTCATGGGCATGCTTCCTGCGTTGGCGACCTGCACGCCTGCACATGGACGATGCGGGCAAACGTGCTACGCTCGAATCGCTCCCACACCATGCAGCGCCGCGTATGTCCGAGCGATCGGAATCCCAGAGCGTCGAGGCCGGCGAAGGCTGCCACTACCCCGTCCAGGGGCTGCTGCGCGACGGCACGCCGGTCACGATTCGACCCATCGCTCCCGAGGATGCCCAGCGCGAGCAGGCTTTCGTGCGCGGGCTTTCGCCACAGTCGCGTTACTTCCGTTTCATGAACGCCCTGAACGAGCTGTCGCCCCAGTTGCTCGAGCGCTTCACGCATCCCGATCCGAGGCGTGAGATCGTGCTGGTTGCCCTCACCGAATCCGCCGACCACGCCACGGGCGAGCAGATCGCCGTGGCGCGCTGCCAGCGCACGACGGTCGACGGCACGGGCGAGTTCGCCATCGTGGTGGCCGACGAACATCAAGGTAAGGGCCTGGGCAGGATGCTGATGCTGGAGCTGATCCGGAGCGCACGTGCGCGCGGCTGGCCAGGCATCGAAGGCCTGGTGTTATGGAACAACCATCGCATGCT
>JAHCKU010000355.1 GCA_026125625.1 Burkholderiales bacterium
TGCCGGTCGAGCCCCCCATGCAGAGCCCTTCCTCGGCCAGAAGGTCGAACACGATGCTCACCGCTTCCGCGTCGGGGACGAGATAGGCCTCGTCCACGACGGCATCCTCGATGTTCTTCGTGATACGCCCCTGTCCGATACCTTCCGTGATCGAGCTCCCCTCGGCCTTGAGCACGCCCGAGGTGTAGTAGCTGTAGAGCGCGGCGCCGTGGGGGTCGGCGAGCGCGATGCGGATGGACCTGTTCTTCGCCTTGAGCCCGTCGGAGACGCCGCCGAGCGTGCCGCCCGAGCCGACCGCGCAGGCGAAGCCGTCGACCTTGCCGCCGGTCTGCGCCCAGATCTCCGGCCCGGTGGTCTCGTAGTGGCCCTGGCGGTTGGCGACGTTGTCGAACTGCTGTGCCCAGACGGCGCCGTTCGGATCCGATCGGTCGAGCTGCTCGGCCAGGCGTTGCGCCACGTGCACGTAGTTGTTCGGGTTCTTGTACGGCACCCCCGGGACCTCGTACAAGGTGGCACCGAACACCCGCAGCGTGTCTTTCTTCTCCTGCGATTGCGTCTCTGGAATGACGATGACGCAGCGATAGCCGCGCGCATTCGCGACCAGGGTGAGGCCGATGCCGGTGTTGCCCGCCGTGCCCTCGACGATGACGCCGCCCGGGCGCAGCGCCCCGCGCCGTTCGGCGTCGAGCACGATGGCGAGCGCTGCACGGTCCTTGACCGATCCGCCGGGATTGAGGAACTCGGCCTTGCCCAGGATTTCGCACCCGGTCATCTCCGAGAAATGCCGCAGGCGGATGAGCGGCGTATTGCCGATGGTATCGATGAAGCCGTCGCGCACTTGCATGTCGGATCCGTTGCGGCGCAGATGCGCCTCGACTATGGAAAACGTCATTATCGCTTGCGACGGCAGCGCGGGGTGACGCCCGATCATGCGGGCTGCGCCGTTCGAAACGGGCTGTCCGTGCCAAGCTGGGCAGCACGCCTGGCAAAGTTTGCGGCGGCCTCGGCCGCGGCGGTACACTCCCGGCGCCATGGTCTTGTCTGCAGTACCACGCATCTTCGCACTCCTTTGCATGCTCGGCATCATCACCGGGTGTGCCCGCCAGGCCTATGTGCCGCGCGCCATGGAGCTGAACGCAGCGGTGCAGGAATATTCCACGCGAGTGCTGGATGCACCGGCGCTCGAGCAGTACCTGCATGCGCAGGGCGTGGCGATGGAGCAATGGCCGCTGCCTCGCTGGGACCTGGGCGAGCTTACGCTCGCCGCCTTCTTCCATCGTTCCGAGTTGCACGCAGCGCGCGCCCGCGGTGCGGCGGCACGGGCGCAGGTCGTGCTCGCTGCCCAGCGCGCGCCGCTGATCGCCTCGCCGCGCGTGGAACATCATAGCGGCGAGGGTGCAAGCAGCTCGCCCTGGAGCCTCGGCTTCGACATCGAAATTCCCCTGACCTCGGCCGCCAGGCGCAGCGCAGCAATCGAGCGCGCCGAGTATCTGGCGCAGGCGGCGGAGCTGGAGCTCGGTGCACGCGCCTGGCAGGTGCGCAGCGAAGTGCGTGCGCAGCTGCTGGAACTGCATGCCGCCCGCCTGCACGGCGACAGTCTGGAGCGCGAAGTGGCTGCGCAGCAGACGGTGGTCGACATGCTGCAGCGCCGGCTGCAGGAGGGCTACGCCGGCGTGAGCGAGGTCGATGCCGCGCGCCTGCGCCTTGCGCAGGCAAAGGGGGATCTGCTCGAAGCCACGACGCAGGTCGAGCGGGCCCTGGGTGGCCTGGCCCAGGCGGTGGGCGTGCCGCCGGAGGCTTTGCGCGCCGCGACTTTGTCGTTCGCTGCGTTCGAGACGTTGCCGCCTGCACCCGATGCTGCATACGTTCGCCGCCAGGGGCTGACGAATCGGCTGGACCTGCGCCGCAGTCTGCTCGAGTTCGACGCCGCCGATGCCACGGTCAAGCTGGAAATTGCCCGGCAGTATCCCGACTTCTCCATCACACCCGGCTATCTCTGGGACCAGGGCGACAACATGTGGTCTTTCGCGCTCGATCTGCTGCTGCCGGCAACCATCACGCATGGTCCGGCCATTCGTGCGGCGATGGCGCAGCGTGAAGCCGCAGCACGGGAGGCCCTGGCGCTGCAGGATCGGTTGCTGGGTGAGGTCGAAGCCCGGTGTGCCGTGTTCGCGCAGGCGCGCGTGGCGGCCGATGCCGCGCAAGCGGCCACGCGCATGCAGCTTGCGCGCAGCAACCAGATCCAGCGGCAGTTCGACGTCGGTCAGGCCGATCGTGTGGAGCTGACGCTTGCACATATCGAAGCGTTGCTGGTGCAGCGGCGCGCGATGGCGGCGCTGATCGACGCGCAGCGCATCCTTGGTCAGCTCGAGGACGCGCTGCAGGTGCCTCTGTCCGGTGGGCCGCTGCCTGCCGTGCCGGACGCGCCCGTGCATGCCGCAGGAGGTGCGTGATGGCCATGGATCGGCGCAATCTGCTGATCGCGATGATGGCCATGGTCATCGCGGTACTGTTCTGGGCACTGATCTATTTCGGGCGTGATGAATTCGGTCTGATGGCAGAGGAGCCGGAGGAGGAGATCGAAGTGCCCTCGGCATTGAGCGAGCGCGATGGCCATGTCGTCGTCTCGCTCTCGCCGCAGAGCCAGCAAGCGAGCGGGATCCGTACCGTCGCACTGGATCAGGCGCGCTCCGAAGGAGCAGCCGATGTCTACGGTGTCGTGGTCAATCTGCAATCGTTGTACGAGCAACGCGGCCGCTACCTGGCGGCGCTGGCCGAGGCACGCGGACTGCGTGCTGCGGTCGCCAGCAGCGAGGCGGAGTACGAGCGCGCGCGCAAGCTCTACGCCGACGAGCACAACGTGGCAGAACGCGTGGTGCAGGCGGCAGAGGCGCAATGGCGCGCGGACCTGGCGCGCCTGCAGGCCGCCGAGCAGTCGGCGAAGTCGGTGACGGATGCCATGCGTACGACATGGGGGCCGGCCATCACCGGCTGGGCTGCCGATCCCGGCGAGACGTCCTTCGATGCCCTGGCCAGCCAGCAATCGGTCATCGTGCAGATGGTCTTTCCGCACGAGCTGCAGGCGGCAGCGGGCCACGCGCCGCTGAGCGTTGCGCCGGTTTCCTCGCGCAGTGCGCAACGCAGCGCGCGCTTCCTGTCCGCCTCACCGCAGACCGACGTCAGCCTGCCGGGCGCCACCTATTTCTACATCGTGGACGGGCAGGGACTGCGCGCCGGCATGCGCGTGGCCGGTGTGCTCAAACTGGGAGGCAAGGCGCGCACCGGCGTGGCCATTCCGGAGGCGGCAGTGGTGTGGCATGGCGGCAAGGCGTGGGCCTTCGTCAAGGAGGACGAGAAGACCTTCGTGCGCAAGCTGGTGAGCACCGACGACGAGATCGGAGATGCATGGTTCAACGTCGACGGCTTCACGAGCGGGGATGAAGTGGTGATATCGGGCGCGCAGCTGCTGCTGTCGGAGGAGCTGAAGTTCCAGATCCGCAACGAGAACGAGGATTGATGAAGCCGCTGGCGGTGGATCGAGTCGGTAGTTGGTTGAAGAATGGGCGGCAGATCCGGCGAAAAGCAGGATCCCTCGCTCCGCTCGGGATGACACCGCTCCACCGGCGTCATGTCGAGCGCAGCGAGACATCTTGCCGTGCCGTTTGCGCGTCGACAACTGATGCCGAACGCCTGCTATGGCCGGACTGAGCGCGCCGCGCACGACATGATCGGCTTCATCATCCGCCAGTCCATCCGGTACCCTGGCGTGGTCGTGGCGCTCGCGCTGACGCTGGTCGTCTACTGACTGT
>JAHCKU010000356.1 GCA_026125625.1 Burkholderiales bacterium
CGACCTTCACCTTCAGCTCGCGCACCACGCCGCCCATGGGCGCGGGCACTTCCATGGTGGCCTTGTCGCTTTCGAGGGTGACCAGCGAGTCGTCGGCCTTGACCGTGTCGCCGGGTTTGACCAGGACTTCGATGACAGGTACGTCCTTGAAGTCCCCGATGTCCGGTACCAGGACGTCGTGCTTTGCTCCCACGCTGCTTCTCCCCGCTGTTGTTCTCGGTCAATGCACGATTCCCGGCCGCAGCCGGTGCATGCTCATACCAGCCATGGGCTGGGTCTGTCCACGTCGATGCCGTACTTCGCGATCGCCTGCGTCACGCTCGCCGCGGGGACCTTGCCCTCTTCGGCCAGCGCCTTGAGCGCAGCCACGGCAACGTAGTGGCGGTCGACCTCGAAGAAACGGCGCAGCTGCCTGCGAAAATCCGAGCGCCCGAAACCGTCCGTTCCCAACACCTTGTAGTTGCGCTTGACGTACGGACGGATCTGATCGGCAAAGGTACGCATGTAGTCGGTGGCCGCAACCACCGGTCCGGCATGGGACTCCAGACACTGCTCCACGTAGCTCTTGCGCGGCGTGGCCTCCGGATGCAGCAGATTCCAGCGCTCCGCCGCCATGCCATCGCGGCGCAGCTCGTTGAAACTCGGGCAGCTCCAGACGTTGGCGGCAACGCCGAAATCCTTGGCCAGCAGCTCCGCCGCAGCCATGACCTCGCGCAGGATGGTGCCGCTGCCGAGCAGCTGCACGCGCGGCGCTTTCTTGTCGCCCTTGCCTTCCGAGAGCAGATACATCCCCTTCAGGATTGCCGCCTCGGCGCCCTGCGGCAAGGCCGGGTGGCTGTAGTTCTCGTTCATCAGGGTGATGTAGTAGAAGACGTCTTCCTGCTCCTTGACCATGCGCCGCAGGCCGTCCTGAACGATGACCGCGACTTCGTAGGAGAAGGTCGGGTCGTAGGCCACGCAGTTGGGGATGGTCGAGGCCAGGATATGGCTGTGGCCGTCTTCGTGCTGCAGGCCCTCGCCGTTGAGCGTGGTGCGACCGGCAGTGCCGCCGAGCAGAAAACCGCGCGCGCGACTGTCCCCGGCCGCCCACGCCAGATCGCCCACACGCTGGAAGCCGAACATCGAGTAGAAGATGTAGAACGGCACCATGGACACGCCGTGCGTGCTGTAGGAAGTGGCAGCTGCGATCCACGAGCACATGGCGCCTGGTTCGTTGATGCCTTCCTGCAGGATCTGCCCGCTCTTGTCCTCCTTGTAGTACATCAGCTGGTCGGCATCTTCCGGCCGGTACAGCTGCCCGACCGAGGAGTAGATGCCGAGCTGGCGGAACATGCCTTCCATGCCGAAGGTGCGCGACTCGTCGGGAACGATCGGCACGATCTGCTTGCCGATGTTCTTGTCTTTCACCAGGATGTTGAGCATGCGCACGAAAGCCATGGTGGTGGAGATCTCGCGCTCGCCGCTGGCCGCCAGCAGCGGCTCGAATGCGCTCAGCGGCGGCACCTCCAGCGGTGCGGCCTTGGTGCGCCGCTGCGGCACCGATCCACCCAGCGCTGCCATGCGCTCGCGCAGGTACTTCATCTCGGGACTGTCTTCCGCCGGCTTGTAGAACGGAATCTCCTCGAGCTTGTCGTCGGGAATCGGAATGTCGAAGCGGTCGCGGAAGGCCTTGATGGACGTGGTGCCCATCTTCTTCTGCTGGTGCGTGATCATCTGGCCTTCACCGGCTTCGCCCATGCCGTAGCCCTTGATGGTCTTGGCCAGGATGACGGTCGGCTGGCCGCGATGCTTCACCGCCGATGCGTAGGCGGCGTAGATCTTGTGCGGGTCGTGCCCGCCGCGGTTCAGGCGCCAGATGTCGTCATCGGACATGTTGGCCACCATCGCCAGCAGCTCCTGGTACTTGCCGAAGAAATGCTTGCGTACGTAGGCGCCGTCCTTCGATTTGAACACCTGGTACTCGCCGTCGACTGCCTCTTCCATGCGCTTGAGCAGCAGCCCGGCGGTATCGCGTGCGAGCAGGGCATCCCAGTACGAACCCCAGATCACCTTGATCACGTTCCAGCCGGCGCCGCGGAAGTCGGCCTCCAATTCCTGGATGATCTTGCCGTTGCCGCGCACCGGTCCGTCGAGCCGCTGCAGGTTGCAGTTGACCACGAAGACCAGGTTGTCGAGCTTCTCGCGTACCGCCAGCGAGATGGCGCCGAGGGATTCCGGCTCGTCCATTTCGCCGTCGCCCATGAAGGCCCATACCTTGCGCCCGTCGGTATCAAGGATGCCGCGGTCCTTCAGGTACTTCATGAAGCGCGCCTGATAGATGGCCTGGATCGGACCGAGACCCATGGACACCGTCGGAAATTGCCAGAAGTGGGGCATCAGCCACGGATGCGGATACGACGGCAGGCCGTTGCCGCCGACCTCCTGACGGAAATTCTTGAGCTGCTCTTCGCTGATGCGTCCTTCGAGGAAGGCACGCGCGTAGACGCCGGGAGAGGAATGGCCCTGGAAGTACACCAGATCGCCGCCGTGCTTGTCGCTGGGCGCGTGCCAGAAATGGTTGAAGCCGACGTCGTAGAGCGTGGCCGCGGAAGCGAAGCTGGCGATGTGGCCGCCGAGCTCGGAAGAGACCTTGTTCGCGCGCACCACCATCGCCATCGCGTTCCAGCGGATGTAGGAACGCAGCCGGTGCTCCAGCTCGTGATCGCCGGGGGAGCGCTCCTCCTGGCCCGGCGGTACGGTGTTGATGTAGGCGGTGGTGGCGTTGTACGGCAGATAGGCGCCCGAGCGGCGCGCCTTCTCGATCAGCTTCTCGAGAATGTAGTGCGCGCGTTGCGGGCCTTCGATCTGGAGAACACCGTCGAGCGCGTCCAGCCACTCCTCGGTTTCTTGCGAATCGATGTCGGGAAGTGCAGCCATCTCTAACTTGCCCCTGGGTAAGGTTGAGTGCGGATCGCAGACCGATCCGCCGTGGCACGCGGGCACCGGATCGTTCTGTCCGGTGGTCGGCCATGCATTTGTGATGCATGGCCCTGTCGAACCGAATTATAACGTGCGCCCTGCAATCGGCGCCGCGTTACTTGCCCGGCGCAGGCAGCCGCCCCATGAGATAGAACTCGTCGTTGGGGCGCATGGCGATCAGGTGCGCCATGCGGTTGGACAAGCCGAAAAACGCAGTGATGCCGCCGATGTCCCAAATGTCCTCGGCGCTGAAGCCGGCGTCGCGCAGCGCCTGATGATCGGCTTCATCCACTGCCTCCGGCGTGCGTGCGAGCTTGATCGCGAAGTCCAGCATGGCGCGCTGGCGCGGCGTGATGTCGGCCTTGCGGTGATCCACCGCCACCTGATCCGCGATGTGCGGATTCTTCGCGTAGATGCGCAGGATGGCGCCGTGCGCCACCACGCAGTACAGGCAGTGGTTATGGCCGCTGGTGGCGACCACGATCATCTCGCGCTCCGCCTTGGTCAGGCCGGACTCGCGCAGCATGAGGGCGTCGTGATACGCGAAGAAGGCGCGAAACTCGTCCGGGCGATGCGCGAGGGTGAGAAATACGGTGGGAATGAAGCCGGCCTTCTCCTGCACCTGCAACATGCGCTCGCGCACGTCTGCGGGGAGATCCTGCAGTTCGGGAACCGGGTAGCGGCTGATGGGATGAGACATGGAAGAGACTCCAGGGGTGATTCGCTCGGCGTTTGCCCAAACCGATAAGTTGTAGTCGTGGCAGCCTGTTGAAAAACGTCGCGGTAGTTTTGCAACAGGCTGTCAGTCGTACTTGCGCAGATCCTCTATTAATTTGCCGTCGTAGGTCA
>JAHCKU010000357.1 GCA_026125625.1 Burkholderiales bacterium
CGAAGACGTTTCCGGACAGCAAGGTGGGAGCCGTCCTTCGCGCGCCCGGCGACTATCCGACGGGCAAGCAAGGCGATGTCTTGACGGTCGAGTTCACGGTCGTCGGCATTCCTTGCCTCGGCTTGAACGGTGGCCCGACGTTCAGGCACAACGAGGCTTTTTCGTTCCAGATTGCAACCGACGACCAGGACGAAACCGATCGCTTGTGGAATGCAATCGTCAGCAACGGTGGTCAGGAAAGCGCATGCGGCTGGTGCAAGGACAAGTGGGGCGTGTCGTGGCAGATCACGCCACGAGCCCTCACGGACGCGATCGCCGATCCTGATCGTGCGGCGGCCAAGCGCGCCTTCGAAGCGATGATGGAGATGACGAAGATCGACATCGCCACCATCGAAGCGGCACGACGAGGCTGAGACCGACCGTCTTTACGTCCCCAGGTGCCGACCGAGAACGGCCAGACCCGGCCGTTCAGATCGAGCGCCAGCTTATTCCGTGATGTCCCGGATGACGCGGCAGGGATTGCCTGCTGCAAAAACGCGCTCAGGAATATCGCGCGTGACGACGCTGCCCGCGCCGATGACGGTTCGTGAACCGATATGCACGCCGGGAAGGATGATCGCTCCACCGCCCACCCATACATCGGATCCGATTTCCACCGGCTTTGCGAATTCCTGCATGCGGCGCAGCTCCGCGTTCATGGGATGCATGGCCGTATAGATCTGCACTGCGGGGCCGAACAGCGTGAAACTGCCAATGCGGACCTCGCACACATCCAGGACGACGCAATTGAAATTGAAGAACACGCGCTCGCCCAGGTCGATGTTCGTCCCGTAGTCGCAGTAGAAGGGCGGCTGCATCCATACGGTGTCCCCGCCGCGCCGGAACAAATCGCGGAGAATGCGCCGCCGCTCGCCGGTGTCTGCTTCCGCGGTCGTATTGAGGCGTTGGCAAAGATCGCGAGCGCGTGTCCGCCCTTCGACGAGTTCGGCGTCCAGGGGGTCGTAGAGCTCGCCAGCCAGCATCTTCTCGCGTTCACTCATGGCAACAAAATCCTGCTTATACTTCCCACGGTCTAAGATACGGCAAACTGTCCAGGGAGGCGCTGAACAAGTGCTTCCCTGGCTCCCGGAGGCTGGCAAACGCCGTCGACTCACGGCGCATAAATTGTCATGACAAGAGCAGGCCTGAGGACGAAGGCATGAAGCGTCGCACGTTCATGACGCTATTGGCAGCGGGCCCCGTAGCAGCATGCGCCCGGCCGGTTCACGCCACGATTCGTGGCCTTACCATGGGCACGAGCTACGCCGTGGAGTTGGCGGCACCGATCGACGATGCCGTACGGACAGAGCTCACGGCGCTTATCGAGATCGAGCTGGCCGCGATCAATCGGGCGATGTCCACCTACGACCCTCGGTCGGAGCTGTCGGAATTCAACAGGCGACAAGATCTCCGTTGGGTGCCTGCGTCCCGGGGCCTGCTCGAGGTGCTCGATAGTGCATCGCGGATCAGCACCGCAACGCAGGGTGCGCTCGATGTAACCGTCGGACCGTTGGTCGACCTCTGGGGATTCGGTGCGCAATACCATGCCCGGCGCGTTCCGAATGACGCGCTCATCGAGCAGGTTCGGGAAAGCGTCGGCTACCAGCACGTGCAAACCGACCCGTCCGCCGGCGCGATCCGCAAGGGACACAGCCGCACCCAGGTCGACTTGAGCGCAATTGCCAAGGGGTACGGTGTCGATCGCGTGGCCATGATCCTGGATCACCAGGGTGTCGACGACTATCTGGTGGAAATCGGTGGAGAGTTCCGCGCCAGGGGCACCACGGCGGCGGGAAGACCCTGGCGGGTCGCCATCGAGCGCCCGGTGGAGGGGCGACGCGTCCTCGGAGAGATCGTCGGTCTCGAGAACCGGGCAATTGCCACCTCCGGCACCACCAAAGACTTCTTCGAGCAGGATGGACGGCGCTATTCGCACTGTATCGATCCCACGACGGCGCGGCCGGTCGGGCATCCGCCCATGGCGGTGAGCGTAGTCGCTGATACGGCCATGGAAGCCGACGGATGGGCGACCGCACTGCTGGTCCTCGGCGCGGAGCGAGGGTACGCGTTGGCGCAGGCACGCGGTCTCGCGGCGTTGCTCGTGACGGCCTCCGGGCCTGCATTCGATGTCCGTGTCACCGATGCGCTCCGTGCCCACCTCCTTGGATAACCCGCGCTTGTATCCGCGCCGGTCCGAAGTCTCGGCGGCGCTTTTTCCTTTCTGTACGATCGAGGGGCTGATCCTGCTGGTCTGTCTCGCGCTCCTCGGGATCCCCGGATTGGTGCATGCGGGGGACAAGCCTGACTGGTTGACCCCGGACAGGATCGATCGCCTGTTCCCGCAGCAGGCGGCCTACACCGGCCCACCATCCGGAAAGCCCCCGGCCGTCCCTGTTTATAGCGCGGGGAGGCCCATCGGCTTCCTGTTCTCCACCGATGAACTGACCGATGTCGTCGGCTTCTCCGGTGCGCCGTTCAACTTCGTGGTCGGGCTGGATCTGCACGGAAAGATCGTTGGCGTCGACCTCGTGGAGCACACCGAGCCGATCATCGACTACAACTCCATGGGTCCGCAGCTCACGCGTTTCATCGAGCAGTACGCGGGTCTGGGCCTGGGCGGTTCGATTTCGTTCTCCAGCCAGGATACGCCGGGCGACATCGACGGCATCAGCGGGGCGACCGTGAGTGCACGGGCGTTTCATCATGCCATTGTCGAAAGCGCCCGCCTGGTGGCTCGCTCCCGGGGTCTTACGGCGGGCGCTGCGTCGACCGCCATGGTCGACATGGCGAATTTCCAACCCTTGACCTGGTCGGAGCTCGTCGCAGCCGGTGCGGTCCAACGAATCCAGATTCACCATCCCGGCAAGGCGGGCGCAGATAGCCAGGATGTTGCACTCGATCTCCATGCGGCCGTGGTCAATCCCACCTCGATCGGTCGCAATCTTCTGGGCTCCATGCGTTATGGTGCATGGGTGGCGCCGCATGGCCCGCAGGATCTGATCGTAATGCTGATGGGAAAGGGGCCCTACTCCTTCGTCGGCACCAGGGTGTTCGATACGGGCACGTTCGATCGGGTCCGGATCGAGCAGGGTACACGCACGTTCGTGCTGCAGCGGGAACCCGCGCACTATCAGTATCTGCCGTTCGTCTCCGCCAAAGGGGCCCCGAAGTTCGACGAGATCGGTCTTTTCCGGATCCCGGCCCAGAGTGGCATCGATGTCCTCGCGCCGTGGCAGGTGGTCGTCGTCGTGGGCGACGGCTCCGGCGTGCAAACACGGGAGTTCAAGCTCGGCTACAGCCTGCCCTCGCAATTCATCCTGCCACCGGCCGACCCGTCTGCCCAGGCGCCGCTCGAAGCACCCTGGCGGGCAAGTTGGCGTGCTCAGACGAAAAACATCGTCGTGCTGGGCCTGGCCCTGCTGGTGCTCACGGGGCTGCTCGTCGCGATGCAGAGGCTGACCCGCCATGCGCGTCTCTACCAGGTGTTGCGCATCGGCTTCCTGCTGTTCACGCTGGTGTGGATAGGCTGGATCGCGGGGGCTCAGCTGAGCATCATCAACGTTTTCGCGTGGTTGCGCGGGCTCTTCAGCGGCAATGGCCTGGCCGTGCTCCTAGGCGACCCATTGTTGTTCGTGTTGCTGGCGTTCGTGATCGTGAGCTTCGTCGTCTGGGGCCGCGGCGTGTTCTGCGGCTGGCTGTGCCCGTTCGGCGCGCTACAAGAACTATTGGCCAAGCTCGCCCGCGTAGTCAAGTTGCCCCAGTGGTC
>JAHCKU010000358.1 GCA_026125625.1 Burkholderiales bacterium
GACGATTCTGGCAAAGCTCTCGGCGGGTGTGCTCTCCTTCGACCAGGAGCGCCGGCTGCGCTCGGCCAACCCGAGCGCGAGCGACATTCTCGCCACCGACCTTTCGGTCCTGCTGGGCGAGCGGGTCGACGACTGGCATCTGCGCGCGCCGCAACTGACCGAGGTCGCGCATGCCATGCGCGAGGCCATTGTGCAGGCACGGCCGGATCTGTGGGAGAAGCAGCTGGACCTGACGGGCCAGGGCAAGGTGCTGCTGCTGCGTGGCAGTGCGTTGCAGGTAGGCAGCGACGTCGGTTTCGTGGTGGTGTTCGATGACATCACGCGCCTGCTGCAGGCGCAGCGCTACGCGGCGTGGGGCGAAGTGGCACGCCGGCTGGCGCACGAGATCAAGAATCCGCTCACCCCGATCCAGCTCTCCGCCGAGCGCCTCGAGCACAAGCTGGCAGACAAGCTGCAACCGGCCGATGCCCAGATGCTGTCGCGCTCGACGCAGACCATCGTGAGTCAGGTGTCGCAGCTCAAAGGCATGGTCGACGCCTTCAGCCAGTACGCACGCATGCCGGAGATGCAACTGCAACGTCTGGATCTCAATCAACTGGTACGCGATGTCCTGGCCCTGTACGAAGGGCATAAGGCAGTCATGACTTTGTCGCTCGACGAGCAACTGCCGCCGGTGGTGGGGGATTCCGCGCGGTTGCGGCAGGTGATCCACAATCTCCTGCAGAACGCGGAGCAGGCAGTGGCGACGACCGATGCGGCGCGCGTGATGATTCGCACCGGGCGTGACACTCAGGCGGCGTTGCTGGAAGTGATCGACAACGGTCCCGGCTTCCAGCCCGAAATACTCAGGCGCGCCTTCGAGCCCTATGTCACCACCAAGACCAAGGGCACCGGACTGGGCCTGGCCATCGTCAAAAAGATCGTAGAGGAACACAACGGTAGTATTCAATTGTCGAATGCCGGTTGCGGCGGCGCGCAAGTCAGGATATGCCTGCCTCTGGTCGCCTCGCCGCTGCACCCGCAGCCAGTCCAGGGCGATGTCAGGGTCGGATAACGTGCCATGAGTCAGATATTGGTTGTCGACGATGAGATGGGCATCCGTGAGCTCCTGTTCGAGATCCTCGGAGAGGAAGGTCACCAGGTGAAGCTGGCACAGAACGCAGGCGAGGCGCGCGTACTGCGCAATCGTGCGCGGCCCGACCTGGTGCTGCTGGATATATGGATGCCGGACACCGATGGCATCACGTTGCTCAAGGAATGGGCCACCACCGGCCAACTCACCATGCCGGTGGTGATGATGTCGGGTCATGGGACGATCGACACCGCGGTGGAAGCCACGCGCATGGGCGCCTATGCCTTCCTGGAGAAGCCGATTGCGCTGCAAAAGCTTCTTTCCACCGTCGGCCAGGCGCTGCGTCAGACGCCAGCTCCGCTGGCACAACCGCAGATGTCGCTGGCCTATCTCGGCAAGGCGGCGATCGTGTCGGAGATGCGGCAGCGGCTGGATGCGCTCAAGACGCTCAAGCTGCCGGTGCTCATCGCCGGGGAGCCCGGCTCGGGCAAACGCACCTGCGCCCGTTATCTGCATCAGTCGAACACGCCATGGGTGGAACCGGACGATTCACGCGCCTCCGACGAGCCGTTCGCTGCCCTGACCAGCAAGGCTGCCGAGGGTACGCTGTTCGTGCGCGAGATCGGCGATCTCACGCTGCATCAGCAGCGCAACCTGCTCACGCTGGCGCCCGCGCTCGAGCGCGGCCAGACGCGGCTGATCGCGAGCACCTCGCGTTCGCTGCCGCAGATGGTCGGCACGGGGGCATTCGATTCGCGTCTCTACGCGCTGATCGCGCAGACGCAACTGCGTGTGCCCAGCCTGCGCGAGCACCCCGAAGACATTCCCGAACTGGCCCGCCTGATGCTCGGCAGAATGGTGGAGGACAAGACCGTGCCGCCGCGTACCTTGAGCACGGCCGCACTCAATGCGCTCAGGGTCTACCACTGGCCGGGCAATCTCACGCAGCTGGAGAACGCCATCAAGAGCATGGCGCTGCTGGCCACCGCCAACGAACTGGGTGTCACCGACGTGAACATGGCGCTCACGCCGCTGGAGGGCACGCAACCGGGCACCATCACCGGCGTGAGCCTGGACTGCGAACTGCGCGACGCGCGCGATGCCTTCGAACGTCTGTACTTCGAATATCACATTGCACGCGAGGGCGCGAATATGAGCAAGGTCGCCGAGCGCGTGGGGCTGGAGCGCACACACCTGTATCGCAAGCTCAAGCAGCTGGGCGTGAAGCTCAACCGCAAGGAGCAGTAGGCGCCATCCCAGAACAGCGCCCAGGCTGAAAGGGGCTGGCGCGGGTTCACTTATAATTGGTTGATCGTTCGCGTCGCGCGCCCCGCGGGACGCCTCCAATCCTCGCCAGCGCCGCTGCGCGGGCGAGATCTTCGTCTTCAGTGGAACACATCGATGGCAACGCGACAGGAACTGGCCAATGCGCTGCGTGCGCTGGCGATGGACGCCGTGCAGAAGGCCAACTCCGGGCACCCCGGCATGCCCATGGGCATGGCCGAGATCGCCGAGGTGGTATGGAACCATCACCTGCGCTTCAATCCGGGCAACCCGCACTGGCCCGATCGTGACCGCTTCGTGCTGTCCAACGGTCACGGCTCGATGCTGCTGTATGCGTTGCTGCATCTGAGCGGCTTCGACCTGCCGATGGCGCAGCTGCAGCGCTTCCGGCAACTGCATTCGAAGACCCCTGGCCATCCCGAGTTCGGACTGACCAGCGGCGTCGAGACCACCACCGGTCCCCTGGGTCAAGGCCTGGCCAATGCGGTGGGCATGGCGCTGGCGGAAAAGATGCTGGCGGCAGAATTCAATCGTCCCGGCTTCGCCATCGTCGACCACCATACCTACGCGTTCGTGGGAGACGGCTGCCTGATGGAAGGCATCTCGCACGAGGCGTGCTCGCTGGCCGGTACCCTGGGCCTGGGCAAGCTGATCGTGGTGTACGACGACAACGGCATATCCATCGACGGTCATGTCCAGGGCTGGTTCACCGACGATACGCCCAGGCGCTTCGAAGCCTACGGCTGGCACGTGGTCCCGAACGTGGACGGACACAGCTTCGATGCGGTCGACGCCGCCATCGGGCAAGCGAAGGCGGTGACCGACCGTCCCAGCCTGATCTGCTGCAAGACCGTCATCGGCAAGGGATCACCCAACAAGGCCGACTCTCACGAGGCCCACGGTGCAGCCCTGGGCGAGAAGGAAGTGGCGGCCACGCGCGCGAACATCGGCTGGATGCACGCGGCCTTCGAGATTCCGCAAGCGGTCTACGACGGCTGGGATGGACGCGTCAGGGGGGCTGGACTGGAACAGCAGTGGCGCAACCGCCTGGCAGAGTATGCGCGCGCGCATCCGCAGCTGGCGGCGCAATTCGAGCGTCGCATGGCGGGGATCCTGCCGGACGACTGGAACGAGCGCGTTCGCGCATTCGTCGCCGCCACCGCTGCCAAAGGCGAGAGCATTGCCACGCGCAAAGCCTCCCAGAACGCCATCGAGGCCCTGGCGCCGCATCTGCCGGAGCTGGTCGGCGGATCGGCCGATCTCGCATCGTCGAATCTCACGCTGTGGTCGGGCGCGCGTCCGGTACGTGCCGCCGATGGCGGCAACTACGTCTTCTACGGCGTGCGCGAGTTCGCGATGGTGGCCATCATGAGCGGGCTTTCCCTGCACGGTGGTTTCATTCCGTATGGGGGC
>JAHCKU010000359.1 GCA_026125625.1 Burkholderiales bacterium
AAGGATTTCATCGCGCGCCAGCCGATGGGGCGGCTGGGCAACGCCGAAGAGATCGGTGAGTTGTGCGTATACCTGGCATCGGATGAATCGGTGTTCATGACCGGACAGGCGGTCATGATCGACGGCGGCATGACCATCTAGAAACCATCAGCGAGTACACGGAGCAACGGCCAGAGAGGAGGCAAGCGAAATGAGGCTAGTACGATACGGCGAGGCAGGCAGCGAGAAGCCGGGCATTCTGGATTCCAGCGGGGCCATCCGCGATCTGTCGGGAGTGGTCAAGGACATCGACGGCAGCACCATCACGCCGGAAGGCTTGAACAAGCTGCGTGGCGTGGACGTCAACGCGTTGCCGAAAGTGTCGGGCAATCCGCGCTACGGTGCACCGGTCGGCAGCATCGGCAAGTTCATCGCCATCGGTCTGAACTATGCCGATCACGCCAAGGAGTCGAATCTGCCGATCCCGAAGGAGCCGGTGGTGTTCATGAAGGCCACCTCGTGCATCTGCGGCCCGAACGACACCGTGGTGCTGCCGAAGGGCTCGGTCAAGGGCGACTGGGAGGTCGAGCTGGCATTCGCCATCGGCAAGACGGCCAAGAACGTGACGGAGGCCGAGGCGCTGGACTACGTCGCCGGCTACATGATCTGCAACGACGTTTCCGAGCGGGAGTGGCAGCTCGAGCGCGGTCCCACCTGGGACAAGGGCAAGGGCTTCGACACCTTCGGTCCGATCGGGCCGTGGCTGGTCACCAGCGACGAGATCCGTGACCCGCAGAACCTGGCGATGTGGCTGGACGTGAACGGCCAGCGCATGCAGACCGGCAACACCAAGACCATGATCTTCGACATCGCCAAGCTGGTCTCCTACGTCAGCTTCCTGTTCACTCTCAAGCCGGGCGATGTCATCACCACCGGCACTCCGCCCGGCGTGGGCATGGGCATCAAGCCCAATGCCGTGTTCCTGAAATCCGGAGACGTCATGCGGGTGGGCATCGACGGTCTCGGCGAACAGCGCCAGCAGGTCACCGCCGGCTGATCCTCCCGCGCGATAGTGCGAAGAGCGGACCTGCGGGTCCGCTTTTCGTTGGTCACGCCGACGGCTTCCCGCGCGGAAAGCGAGCGTGCTGGCATGGACGCTGCATCGTCCCGGCTACTGCCAGCACGGAGATTTTTCACAATGGGAAGCAGGCATTTTCGCTCGACGAAAGCGCGGCCGATCCTCAACGAGCGCGACTACCGTGCCGCGAAATCCATCGTTGAACGGGAATTGAAGCAGGAGCACAGCGATGCCGCGTGGGCGCGGCTGGAAGCGCTGATGCGCGAGATCGCGGCCTATGAAGCCCGCTTTCTCCAGGGCAAGGAAAGGGACGGGGCAGGATGGATCGAGTACGCCTACCGCTCCAGCCTGGACGAGCACGGGAGATCGCGACGGCGCTGGTCCGATAAAGAAGACGACTTCGAGGACTGATTCGAAGTCGTCGCAGGGGCGCCGGCGGAGCGGGCCATTTTCGCTTCTGCCCGCGCTGGCCGGCTTGTACCCTGCAGTCCGGGGCCACGGCCTGTTCTCGTAACACAAACACCTGACATTTCTCGACACCCATCCGCCAGCACCCGTTTAATCGTCGCATGCACCCCGGCCATGGGGCATGATGAAGAACGAGAGGAGATGGGGGATGGGAAGCAGATCGCTCGGCGAAGCGCGCCATAGGGCGCGGCCGATTCTCAACACCCGTGATTACGATCTTGCACGGCGGCGGCTGGCCGAAGCGCTCGCGCAACCCGGCTGGCTGCGGGAAGAGGCGCGCATCGAAGCACTCACGCTGGCGTTGACCGCGTTCGAGCGGCGCATTCTGTCACGCGAGCCGCAACTGGTGGTCGAATGGGCGGAGTATGTGTGCATGCCGCCGCTCGATGACGAGGCCCCCAGGCGGCGCTGGTCCGATCCACGCACCGCCGACCAGCACACCTGAGCTGCCTCACCGCCGCACCCATGCCGGCGTTTGGACGGCCTGCCGCCCGCCGAGCGCGCAGACGTCCCATGGGGAGCGGCTACAATTCCGTCGATGAGCAACACTCTGCATCGTCTGTGCACGGCCCCGATGATGGACTGGTCGGACCGCCACTGCCGCTATTACTTCCGCCTGCTCGCCCCGCGCGCCCGCCTCTACACCGAGATGGTCACCACCGGGGCCTTGCTGCACGGGGATGTTGCACGACATCTGCGCTTTCACCGGGCAGAGCATCCGCTCGCCCTGCAGCTGGGTGGCAGCGATCCCGAAGATCTCGCGCGCTGCGCAGAGATCGCGGCGACCTGGGGTTACGACGAGATCAATCTGAACTGCGGCTGTCCGTCCGAGCGGGTGCAGCGCGGCGCTTTCGGTGCCTGTCTGATGGCCGAGCCCGCGCGCGTTGCCGATGGCGTTAGCGCCATGAAGGCGGCGGTGAAAATTCCGGTTACGGTGAAGTGCCGGATCGGCATCGACGATCAGGACGAGGAGGAAGCGCTCGACCGCTTTGCCGACGCGATGGTGCAGGCAGGTGCCGATGCGCTCGTCGTTCACGCCCGCAAGGCGTGGTTGCAGGGCCTGAGCCCACGCGAGAACCGCGACATCCCGCCGTTGAATTACGACCGCGTGGTCCGGCTGAAGCAGCGGCTCGGCGGCTATCCCGTCATTCTGAACGGCGGCGTTACTTCGCTCGCGGATGCGAAGGCGCATCTTGCGAATCTGGACGGGGTGATGGTGGGCCGCGCCGCCTATGACACGCCGGAAATCTTGCTGAACGTGGACCAGGAAATCTTCGGTGAAACGCCGCCGGTATCGAGCCTCGGAGAAGCCTTCGAGCGGCTTATTCCTTATATCGAACGCGAACTCGCGAGCGGAACGCGGCTTCACGATATTACGAAGCATTTACTCGGCGCCTTCCGCGGACGTCCCGGCGCGCGCGCTTTCCGGCGGCATCTGGCTACCGAGGCGGTAAAACCCGGCGCAAATGCATGGGTACTGCGCGAGGCGCTTTCTTTCCTTTCATCGGGAATGCCTGCACAAAGCGCCGCATGACAATTCTTGGAATCCCCGCGGGCGAATTCGCGGTTCTTGTCGGTGCGGTCGTCGTTGCTGGCACGCTCACCGGCCTATTCGCGGGGCTTCTCGGTATCGGCGGTGCGGCGATCTCGGTCCCGGTCATGTACGAGGTCTTCCGGGTACTCGGCGTCGCCGACGAAGTCCGTATCCAGCTTTGCGTCGGCACCGCGCTCGCGCTGATCGTTCCGACTTCGATACGCTCTTATTTCGCGCACCGCGCCAAGGGCGCGGTCGATGACCGCGTTCTGAAAATCTGGGCGGTCCCGATTATCGTCGGCGTCGGCATCGGTTCGTTCATCGCCTATTTCGCGAGCGCGACCGTTTTCAAGATGCTGTTCGTAGTGTTCGCAACGCTCATGGCGCTGAAGCTTTTGTTCGGTCGCGAAAGCTGGCGTCTCGGAAACGAGCTTCCCGGTACCGGAGTTACCGCGGCGGTCGGTCTGGCGATCGGCGTGATTTCCGCGTTGATGGGTATCGGTGGGGGTGCCTATTCGGCGCTGTTTCTTACGCTTTATGGCGTTTCGATCCATCGGGCGGTTGCGACTTCGGCCGGCGTCGGCGTGCTGATCTCGCTGCCGGGCGTAATCGGCTACATGATCGCGGGCTGGCCGCAACAAGCGCTGATGCCGCCGCTCTCGGTCGGCTATGTTTCGTTTCTCGCCGTCCTGCTGTTCTCGCCGACCA
>JAHCKU010000036.1 GCA_026125625.1 Burkholderiales bacterium
CTTGTGCGATAGCGAGGATGAAGGTCGGCTCGCCGTGCTTGTCCCGAATCGCCACCTTTCGCGTATGCACCACGCGCTCCACGCCAGCCGGTGTCCGGATCGGCTCCTCGGGGACGTCCACGGTGGCGCTGCTCACGAGCGCGGCCTGGTCTGCGGCGACGGCGAATGTCACCTTCTCGTGGTCGAACAACTCCGCGCTGGTTTTGCCGATGACCTGCTCCCGCCGCAATCCGAGCAGCTCCTCGCCAGCCTGGTTGAGTCGCAGGAAGCGCAGGTCTCGGGCGTCCTTGATCACCACCAGGGCCGGAATGTTCTCCAGCACCGACTCGAGGAAAGCCTGCGCTTCATGCATGCGCTGCTGCGCCTGGCGACGGCGTGAAATATCGAAGACGGTCGATCGGCTCATGATATAGGCACCGTTCGCGTCGCGCACTGCGGTTGCACTCACCGAGACCGGAAGAAGGGTGCCATCCTTGCGCACCAGATCGAACTCCATGTCATCGAGCATTCCGGTTTTCTTGAACACCGGATAGCCGCGCCGGAAGATCTCCTTGCCCTCGGGAGTCAGCAGGTCGGGCAGGGACAGTTTTCCGATGACTTCTTCCGCTTCATAGCCCAGCCACTGTAGCTCGGTCCTGTTCATGCGAATGAATTGTCCGGACGCATCCAGCGAGTGATAGCCGCATGGCGCATTCTCGTAGAGATCCTCCACTGCCCGCGCCTGCAGATTCGCCGCTGCCTCGGCTCGTGCCCGCTGGGCGGATTCCTGCATGAGCCGTCGAAACGAGAAGGTCAGGAACAGCAGTGCCATCGCATTCCCAAGCACTACGATCGCGATGTTGACCGCCCGCTGTCGTTGAAAAGCCTCCATGCGTTGGTCGAATGCGCTCATCTCATCGCCTCTCATCGCTTCGACCACTGCCTCGACCTGCTGCAGCCTCGTCCCGCTATCACCCCGAATCATCTCGAGCGGCCTGCGTTCCATGTCCTCTTCCCACTCCTCCAGGATCCTGGCGAGCTGGGTCAGCCGGTCTCGGGCAAGGGCGTTGCGGGCAGCGGTCCGTCGCGCGGCGCTGTCCAGGGCCAGTTCCTCGAGCGCGCGGGCCCTCTCGGCGACCTTGCCCACGGTTGCGCCGTGGTTGGAGAGAAAGACGGTGCTTCCGGTCATCACATAGGCACGCTGCTCGGACCTGGCTTCCAAGAGCGCGGCAGCCAGCTCGTCCAGCGCATGGGTCATCTGGACGGTATGCACCGTCGCCTGCCCCTCTCTTGCGAATCTGTTGAGACTGGTGATCGAGATAGCGGCAAGAATGATCAGGACGATCAGAGCGGCGCCGAATGCGGCGACCACGCCTACGGAAGATTCGTTCTTCGATTCAGCTAGTGCAGCGGCCTCGAGCGACATGGTTTCCGTGCGGGAAAGCATAGGGCAGAGCCCGAGTGGTGCAGCGGGCGAGCACCCTCATTCCCCATTTGTCTGCCTGATAGAATGCGACGCCTTCCATTGCTGTGCAGCCAAGGATAGGACATTCGAACGAATCATGCCTGCGATCTGCACGACCACATACCTCAGAGCCGGTCATGAATGACGCACCTCGTCATGAGGTGCCCTCCAACGAGCGGGCCAGCGATTGCCGATGCCGGCGAAATCGGAATTTCCGGCTGACCGTGCCGTTATGCCGCGGGCGGCACACGAAAGCTGAAAAATGTGTTGAATGTTGCAGCTTTGGAATACTTCTTGCCAGTTCGCGCGGGCTATGAGTCCCCTCGTTTCGAGCTCCAGAAAGCAAAGCACTGCCTGCCCCGCCGACGCATTTCATGACCTGCTGCGCAGCGCCGTCGGACCGGAGTCGCACCTGGAATTTCTTACAGCAGTCATCGAGGCGATTCCTACGCCGATCCTGGTCAAGGATGCCCGCCATCGCTACTGTGCCGTCAACGCCGCCTTCATCGAATTCTTCGCTCACAGCGCCGCCGAGGTTCTTGGCAAAGGTGATGATGCATTTTTTTCAGCTGAAGATGCGGAGTTCTATCGCGAAACCGATCTGCGCGCCATGCAACAGGCGGAGGTGGTCGAGTACGAGCGGCCCTACCTCTTCGGCGGGCAGACGCATTGGATGCTGGTGCGCAAGTCGGCGCTGCGGCTCGCGGATGGTCAGCAATACATCGTTCTGGTCCTCATCGATGTCACCAAGCGTCGGGCCGCCGAGGAGAGGCTGCGTGAGAGCGAGGCACGCTTTCGCAGCCTGAACGAACTGTCGGTCGACTGGTACTGGGAACAGGACGAGCACTTCCGCTTCACTTTCCTCTCCAGCAATGTCGACCTCGCCAGCGGCCAGTCGGCAGCGGGCGCGCTCGGCCACACGCGCTGGGAGGCTCCGGGTATCGACTGGGCCGCAGCCGACTGGGAAGCGCACAAGGCGACGTACCGGGATCACAAGCCGTTCCGCAACTTCGTATACAAGCGTATCGGCGCAGACGGCACGCCCCGCTGGCTGGACATCAGCGGTGAGCCCATCATCGATGAGACGGGACACTTTCGCGGCTATCGGGGAGTCGGGCGCGATGTCACGCGGGAACAGCAGGCGGCCGAAGAGATCCGGCATATCAAAGACCTGTACGCTGCCTTGTCCCATACCAATCGCGCGATCATCCACATCCGCGACCGCCAGGCGCTGCTCGAGGAGGTGTGCAGGATAGCGGTCGATCACGGGCACTTCTGTCTGGTATGGATCGGGCTGCTCGACGAGCAGACCAAGTGGCTGAAGCGGGTCGTGGTGAGCGGGCCGGCCAGCGCCGGCTACCCGGAGATCCGGGTGTCGATCGACCCCGCGCTGCCGGAAGGCCGCGGTTACAGCGCTGCTGCCGTGCGAGAGGGCAGGCCTTATGTGTTGAACGACTATTTCGCGGACGAGCGCACTGCGCCCTGGTGGGATGTTGCCCGGGCGTACGGGATTCGATCACTGGCCACCCTTCCGCTCAAGCAGGAGGGGCGCTGTGTCGGTGTACTGAACGTCCATGGCTCGGAAGCGGGCTTCTTCACCGATGCGCTGGTCGCCTTGCTCACAGAGATGGCCGAAGACGTTTCGTTCGCGCTGACCTATCTGGCGCGTGAGTCCGAACGGGAGTGTGCCGTTCGTGCGCTGAAGGAGAGCGAGGAGCGCTTCCGCCAGCTTGCTTCCAACATTCCCGAAGTCTTCTGGATCGCCGATCCCAATCACCAGCGCCTGGTCTACGTCAGTCCCGCCTATGAGCGTGTGTGGGGGCGCAAGACGGGCGCGTTGCTCGAACAGCCGAGCCAGTGGCTGGATTCGGTGCATCATGAAGATCGCACGCGCGTGGCCGAGGTGCTGCTGCGCTCCACGGGAGAAACCTCCGATCACGAGTACCGCATCCAGCGGCCGGACGGCTCGATTCGATGGATACACGATCGAGCCTTCCCGGTGTTCGACGAGCGCGGGAAGCTGATGCTGATGACCGGGATCGCGGAGGACATCACGCGCCGCAAGGAAGCCGAAGACCGCCTGTTGCAGCTGGCTCACTACGATCACCTCACCGGTCTGCCCAATCGTGTCCTGCTGCACGAGCGGCTCAAGCAGGCGCTGGCGCGCGCGGCACGGCACAACGATCATGTCGCAACGGTGTTCCTGGATCTCGATCACTTCAAGACCGTCAACGACACGCTCGGGCATGCCACCGGGGATCATCTCCTCCAGCAGGTGGCCAAACGCATCACCAGGACGCTGCGCGACAACGATACCATCGCCCGCCTCGGCGGAGACGAGTTCGCAGTGATCCTTTCCGACATCTCGCATCTGCAAGGCGCCGAGATTGCCGTCGAGAAGATCGTATCCGCGCTCCAGAACCCCTTCGCGGTGGACGGACATGAGCTGTACGTGAGTGCAAGTGCGGGAATCAGCATGTTCCCGACCGACGGCAGCGATGCGGACAGCCTGCTCAAGAACGCCGATACCGCCATGTACCGTGCCAAGGAACTGGGACGTACCACCTACCAGTTCTTCAGCCAGGAGATGAATCAGCGGGCACGCGATCGGCTCTCGCTCGAAGGCCAGCTGCGACGTGCCATCGAGCGCGAGGAATTCGCCCTGCACTATCAACCCAAGGTCGAGGTGCACAGTGGACGCATCACCGGCTGCGAGGCGCTGCTGCGTTGGCACAATCCGGATGTGGGCATGGTGTCGCCTGCGCGCTTCATTCCCCTGCTCGAGGAGAACGGCGGCATCGTCAAGGTGGGGGAGTGGGTGCTGCATGAAATCTGCAGGCAGCTGAAGCAGTGGAGCCAGGCGGGGCTGGCGTCGTGCATCGCGCTCAATCTGTCGGCGCGCCAGTTCTACCAGCGCGACCTTGATGTGGTCATGCTGCGCATCGTGTCCGATACCGGTATCGATCCGGGCTTGATCGAGCTCGAGATCACGGAAAGCATGCTGATGCAGAATCCGGAGCAGGCAGCCCGCATCCTGCGCAATGTCAAGGACGCCGGCATGCGCCTTTCGGTCGACGACTTCGGCACCGGATATTCCAGCCTCAGCTATTTGAAGCGCTTTCCGCTGGATGCGCTGAAGATCGATCGTTCGTTCATCGAGGACATCACCGCCAACGCCGACAGCCGTGCGATCGTCCAGGCAATTCTGGCACTCGCTCGCAGCCTCGGACTGAGATCCGTAGCCGAAGGCGTCGAGAATGAAGACCAGCTGTCACTTCTGGCCAAACAAGGCTGTGATGAATATCAGGGCTATTACTTCGCCAAGCCGATGCCCGCCGTGGAGCTGAGCCGCCTGCTGCTTCCCGGAGTCGGAGTCGCAGCCTAGAGCGGTAGAGCGGTTCGAGCCTTCCCTTTCGAACATCATGCAGTAGTGGCGGCGTATTGAGGCCTGGGTCCCGGCCTGCGCCGGGGCGACGCAGTTCTCGTCTTGCCGGCGGAGGCCGGCATCCAGGACGTAGAGCATGCGTCGTGTCGGCCTTGAAGCATGGCGCGCCGGTAGGCGGTATGCTGGCCGCCATCCCGACCGTCGACAAAGGAGGCGCCCTCCATGAAGCCGAACCGCCGTGCGTTCCGCGTCCTGCCCGGCATGCGCCGTGGCCTGCGCAGTGAAGTGCCGATTCCCACCCGGCTGGTGTCCAACGAGGAGTTCCTGCCGCTGCCGCAGACGCCCGAACAGCGGGAAATCGAGAATCGCATCCTGGCTGCTGCCGATCGTCTGAGTCCGCGCCTGGGATTGAGCCGGCGCGAGTTCCTGCGCACCAGTGGCGGCATGGCCGCTTCGTTCCTGGCAATGAACGCGGTGTTCGGCAATTTCTTCCGCGTCTCGGAGGTCGAAGCCGCCGAGGCTGCTGCCGCGAAGGAAATGACCGGCGACCCGTTTTTCGTCTTCGACGTCCAGCTGCACTACGTGGGTGATGATTACGACCCGACCAACGCCGAGGCGCAGCGCAAGGGCGCGGTGAGCAAGAACAACCTGCTGAACCTGCGTCATACCCGCGGCCGGCGCATCAACCCTCAGCTTGCCTCTGACAGCGGGACGCTGGCTGATCTGTCCTGGCAGAACTTCATCAAGGAAGTCTTCCTCGACAGCGAGACGGCGATCGGATTGATCTCCACTCCACCTGGACCCTATCCGCAGGAGGCAGTGGTTCCGCCTGCCGAGATGACGCACATCCGCGACGAGATCAACCGCGTGACACAATCGCGGCGCATGCTTGCGCATGGCCTGGTGACGCCGCAGCTGGGCAAGGCCGATCTCGACTTCATGGAGATGCAAGCCGAGACGCTGAAGATCGATGCATGGAAGTGCTACACCGGCGCCTGTCCGAAGGGGTTCGAGCACGGCTGGTTTCTGGATGACGAGAAGATCGCCTACCCGATGCTGGAAAAGGCACGTCAACTCGGCATCAAACGCCTGTGCGTGCACAAGGGGCTGCCGCTGGGGACGGTCGAGGATTACAACCATCCGCGCGACCTGATCAAGGCGGCGAAGGATTTTCCCGACATCGACTTCTTCGCCTATCACGCGGGGCTGCTGCGTGCCGATGCGCCGAGTGCGTCGGGCGAAGTGCCGTGGACCACGGAGTTCTGCCGGATGAAGAAGGCGCATCCGGAGATCACCAACATCTACATGGAGCTCGGCTCGACCTTTGCGCAGCTGGTGTCGTTGAATCCGGCCGCGTGCGCCCATCTGATCGGTCAGATCATCGACGCTTTCGGCGCCGATCACCTGCTGTGGGGAACCGACTCGATCTGGTACGGCTCGCCGCAATGGCAGATCGAGGCGATGCGCCGCTTCGAGATTCCGGCTGCACTGGCGGAGCAGCATGGCTATGCGCCGCTGACGCGATCGGTGAAGGAGCAGATCTTCGGTTTGAATGCTGCCCGCCTGTTCCAGGTCGACGTCGACGCCAAGCGCAACGAGCTGCCTGGGGACTATCTGAGCCGTATCAAGATGGCATACCAGGAAGAAGGCGCGGATCCGAGCCACAGGTTCTACGGCTGGGTGGTCTGACGTAAGGCTGTTGCAAACTACTGCGCGGGGCTGATGCGGGGTTGCGCGGCGGTGCGCACCAGGCGCACCAGCGTCAGTTCCGGCTCGGTGCCGAAACGCACCGGCGGTCCCCAGCTGCCGGTGCCGGGGCTGACGTAGACCCACATCCGTCCGCGCCGCGACAGGCCGACCACGTGCGGGGCGTGCACCAGCTGCACCGCGAGCGTCCAGGGAAAGAACTGACCGGCATGCGTGTGTCCGGAAAGCTGAAGATCGAAGCCGGCCTGTTCGGCCAGCGGCGCGAGCTTGGGGTTGTGCGCCAGCAGCAGGCGGAACACCCGACCTGCCTCGGGTGCCACGGCCAGCTCAGGGCGCGGCCGCTCGCTCGGTTCGTACATGCTCGCCGCCGGATCGCCGATGCCGCCCACCACCAGGCGCGCATCGCCGTGCGTAAGGTGCACCGATTCGTTGAGCAGCACGCGCACGCCGAGTGTGCGGAAATGCGCCATCCATGCTTTGGCGCCGGAATAGTATTCGTGATTGCCGGGAACGAAAAACACGCGGCTGGCCGGCTCGAGCTCGGCGAGTGGTGCCACGTGCGGCGCGAGGCGCTCGACGCGGCCGTCAACCAGATCACCGGTGAGTGCAACGATGTCCGGTGACAGGGCATTGGCCAGGCGCACCACGCGTCTTACGTAGCCGCCGCGAATGGTCAGCCCGACGTGCAGATCGCTGATCTGCACGATGCGCAGGCCGTCGAGCTGCGCATCGAGGCCCTCGACCGGAACATCGATCGTGCGCACCACCGGTCCGCGCAAGGCGGCGATCGCACCCATCACGAGCGCCAGCAGTGAGCCGCCCAGCACCCAGTGCGGGCCGGCGTGGAGCACATAGGCGTGCAGGCGCGGAAAGAACGGCAGCAGCGTCATGCCCAGCAGCAGCGCGTCGCGCGCGAGGCAGAGCACGACCAGAAAGCTCAGCCAGGCCATGCACAGATAGCTGGCGATGTGCAAGGCCTCGTCGGCTTTGGTGCGGTTCTCACGATTTCCCGCCCAATACACCGCGGGCAGGATCCAGACCATGAGGAACGGCACCGCCAGCGCAATCGCTGCGATGGGGCTCGAGGCCAGACGCCACGCCACATAGCCGTAGCCGAGCGCCAGAATGACGCTGATCACCACCATGGTGCGGCTCAGACGCCAGTTCATGGTCGCTGCTTCCCGCTCGGTTCGCGCATCGCCAAGTCGTCAGTTTACGAAGATGGAAGGATATGCGACAAAGGCACGCCCGGCGGAAAAGTTGTCAGGAAAGCTCTGAACGAGTGCGATCTGATGCGGATGAATCGCAGAGCCCGGATCGGCTCCGGCCCGGCTCCAAATTCGTGTGCATCGCGGTGGACTGCTCAACCTGGACTTCGTCGTCCGTGTGGGCGCGAGTGCAACTGCCGGGTGCCGAGCGCAAGCGCACGGCGTATGGCCTTGATCAGGTCCTGCCCCTGGAATGGCTTGATCAGGAAGGCAACCGCGCCGAGCGTCTCGGCCGACTCGCGTGCAATCTGCTCGTCGTAGCCGGTGATGACGATGATCGGCGTCCGGACGGTACCCCCGAGCCGGTGGATCAGATCGAATCCGGAAAGCCCGGGAAGGTGAAGGTCGACTACCAGACATGCTGCCTGGTGCGCACCAGAGGTCTTCAGGAAGCCCTCAGCAGAAGCGTACGCCAGCACGCGATACCCGGCGGCGCCAAGCAGGCGCTGGATGGCCGTGCGCATGCTATGGTCATCTTCCACGAGGACGACGTGCCGGCTGTCCTTCAACCGCAGCGGACCTGCACCGGTAGAAACGGCTCGCAGCACGGGTATCCTCCTGGCGAGCAGGATTGCCGATCGCAACGTGGCGCGCCATACGTCTTTGGTGGCGGGTGCTATCGTCCCTTGGTACAACGCGCCGCTGCGATGCAGGATTCAATGCGTACCTGGCAATGCAAGTGTCTGCCGTTGCGGCAGTGCACCCCTCATGGCTCGGCTATTTGCTCGAGCCGATCCGAACGTCCCTCATCCCAGTCGTACCAGCGTTCTGCAACGCGTACGAGTTCTGCTACCGTGGCCACCTGCAGCTTCTGCATGATGTGGGCACGGTGCGCCTTGACGGTGCGCTCTGCGACACCGAGCGCCACTGCGATCTGCTTGTTGCGACGACCGGTGACGACATGTCGCAGCACATCATGCTCGCGCTGCGTCAGGCGCGAAAAGCGCACCTGCCACGCATGCGCACGCTCGCGCTGGGCGCGCTCGCGGGTGCGCGCAGCGGCTGCAGCGCGCACGGCTGCGAGCAACTGCACCGCATCGATCGGTTTGGTGAGGAAATCCACTGCGCCGGCCTTCATCGCCTGCACGCTCGCGGAGATGGTGCCTTCGCCGGACAGGAACACGATCGGAACCTTGTGCCCGCTTTCGACCAGTGCCTGCTGCAGATCCAGCCCGCTCGGACCAGGAAGACACAGGTCGAGGAGGAGGCAGGCCACGTCCTCACCATTGTCACGCCGCAGGAGATAGTCTCCGCACGAGCCGAAGGTACGGACTTCGAATCCTGCAGCGGTCAACACGCGCGCGAGCGCACCTCGAAAACTCTCGTCATCGTCGACGAGATGCACCAGGCCCGATGTGGCGCTCAAGCTGCATCCTCCCTGCTGTGCCCGCTGGACAACGGCGGAGCCTTGCACGCCGCGAGCCTGGGTCGCGGCAGCGTGATACCGAAGGTCGTGCCGCCCTCTGCGTTGCGATCGACCCAGACCCGTCCCCCATTGACCTCAGTCAGCGAGCGCGCCAGCCGCAATCCCAGTCCGAGGCCGTCCTTTCTGGTGGTGAAAAACGCATCGAACAGCCGCGGCAGGTCATCGACCGCGATGCCGGGACCGGTGTCGCGAACTGCAATTCCGACCTCGCCGTCTCCGTGGGAAAAACTGCCGACCGTGACGTGCCGGCATCCCTCTGCCTGACTTTCGACCGCCTGTACGGCGTTGATGATGAGGTTCATCAGCACCTGATGCAGGCAGATGCGATCCGCGAATACCTGCGCATCGGTGTTGCCCGGGTGGAACATCACGTTCACACCACGACGCCGCGCTTCGAGTCCGCTGAGCCGCACGGCTTCTGCAGCGATCTCTTCGATGTCCAGGAGCTCAGGCTTCAGCTCGGGGTTGCGCAGCAGCGTTCGCACCCGCCGCACCACCTCGGTCGCCCTGCGAACATCCATGCGCACGTCCTCGAGAATCGTATGGATCGAGGGCATATGTGTGGAATCGCTGCCGAGCAGCAGCCCGATAGCATCGATGTTGCTCTGGATGGCGCTCAGAGGCTGGGTGACCTCGTGCGTGATTGCCGCGCTCAGCTCGCCCACCATGGCGAGGCGCGAGGCTTGTGCGAGGTTGCGCAGACTGTCTTCCATGCGGCGTCGCTCGGTGACGTCGCGACCGATGGCCTGGAACTCTGTCACCGTGCCGTCCTCGCCGATGAGCGGGGTATCGGTCCAGCGCATCCAGCCGATGCTGCCATCGGGCAGCAGCACTTCGTGCTCAGTGGTCGAGGTGCAGCGTTCGCCGGCCATCTTGGACACCGCATCCAGCGCGTACTGTCGGGCGGATTCAGGGATCAGCTCCAGGATGCGGCGGCCGACCAACTCGCCGCGTTCACGACCGAAGAACCTGCAGTAAGCATGGTTGACGAAGGTGAGCGTGGTATCCGGCAGATAGCGGCATACCATGTCGGCCTGGCTTTCCGCCAAATCGGTGTAGCGCTGCTCGATCATCTGCAGCTTCTGCCAGGTGCTGCGATGGGCACCAGCATGCGCCAGCATCTGCGCCACCAGCCGGGCGCGCGCAATTAGAATCGGTGTCCACTCTCCGCGGATACGCGTGGCCCAGAACACGACTGCCTGCCGGGACTCGTTCGATGTCGCCAGGGGAAAGGCCAGCAGGGACTTCAACCGCCGTCCGTGCTCCTGCGGGATACTGCCGAGCGCAACCGTTTCACCGGTCCACAAGCGAGGAGAGAGCCATTCCAGATCACTGTCGAGCAGCGGACAATCGCGATCCTGGGACGGATACGTCACGCTGCGCCAGGCAATACCGGACTTCGCGGTGTTCGGCGACTCGAGCATGCAGCAGCCGTCCAGTTCGAGAAACCGGATCATCCGCCCGGCCGCTTCGTCCAGGCCGGGCCGAACATTTCGTGTGGACATCCCCATCGCAGCGGCAGAGAGATGGGTCAGCAGCGCCTCGAAGCAAGGATCGAGGTCGGGCATTTGCGCTCCTTGATCCGAAGTTGCGCGCTGTAGGAATTTGTAATAGTTTCAGCGCCGCAGCGTGCAGGAAAGAAACGACATGCAAGACATAGTGCCCGTGGAGTATAGGAAGCGTCGGCAGTCCTGGCAACTGCAACATCGACACGATGATGGATCTCGCCGCATCCGGCAGTCGATCCTGCTGGCACTGTCTCCAGAGCGCATCGCCGCTCGACTTCATCCCGATCATTGTCGGCCTAGCGGCCTGTATCGTGATTCTGTTCAGCGGGCCATTGCTGGTCTTCGCACCCCGCCTGCTGCAAGCCGGGCGGCGTGGCCGTATTTGAATACGGCGGGCTAGCCAGTAACGTCGGCCAGCAGTTCGAGTGCAAGTGACTGACACGGCGGCCGTGCCGGCACGACGACCTGACATGGTGTGGATTCCCGGTGGCACGTTCATGATGGGTTCGGACCATCACTATGCAGAGGAGGCGCCGGCGCACAAGGTCAGCGTGGATGGATTCTGGATGGATCGCTACACCGTGACCAATCTCGAGTTTCGCAGGTTCGTCGACGAGACTGGTTACGTCACACTGGCCGAGAAGCCTGCGAACGCAGCCGACTACGTGGACGCGAAGCCGGAGCTGCTGCTGCCTTCATCGGTGATGCTCAGTAAGGCATCCGGGTCGGTGGATCTGCACGATCCCTACAACTGGTGGACGTACGTTCCTGGTGCGAGCTGGCGGCATCCACGCGGCCCGGGCAGCTCGACCTGCCACCTCGGCTTCCGCTGCATCGTGCGCATTGCGCTTCAGAGCTGAGCGGAAAAGTCCATGGAAGCGCTATTGGAACAGTATGCCCGCTACGTCGGGTTGACGCTCGAAGCGATCGCAGTGCTGATGATCGCCATCGGCAGCATCGAGGCATTGATCGGCGTGGTGCGCGTGCTCGTGCGCAGCAACGCCAGCAACCACGACAAGCGCCGTGTGTGGTTGCTCTATACGCGCTGGCCGGTGGTCGCGCTCACCTTATCAGCTGGCGTCCGACAGCAGCGGTAAACAACCCATCTGAAGTGCGTTTACTTGTCGGCCCGAGGCGGTGACTGATCCTTCGGGGCGGGTGTGATCTCGACTCGATCTCCGGAGGCCTGCTCGCGCTTTGCGTCGATGTCAGCCCGCCCTGTCTTGGTGCTCTTCGGGGTGACCTGCTCGCCGCTATGTCCTCCCGGATCCGGTCCCATGGCCAGCACGAAATCGGATGGAAGCGGATGAGCGAATTCGTGCGCTGCACCCGGCAGCGGCAGGAAAGCCGCTAACGACAGCGGAACTGCAACAATGACTGCGAAACGCTTTCGTTCGCGCATCGAGGCCTGCCTTTCTGATCGACGAAGGGGTGTTCAAGCCGGCCAGCGACATCCGCTGCACGCAGTCCCTGACGGGGAGGTCCCAACGGGCGACTGGCAAGCAGGTTTGTCGCTGGACCGGCTATCCAATGCTTGCATCCAGCGTGCCTGCAAGCCGCATCGCTCCATGCGACAAGCGTACGGCAATCCTGCAGCGAACGCCGGGCAGGCGCGTGCTGATGCGCATCAGCAACCCCGACATTTACTACAGTTTGTAACAAAGCGCGCGTGTTTGAAATGGATCGGACATCGGTGACATCTACCGTTCCCGGCAGCCTGCAGCAGGGCTGCAGGCTGCCGCTTGCCGGGTAATGGCTGTCGACAGGTCAGCCGGGCAAGCATTTCACCATCACGTGGAGGAGGAGACAATCATGAAAGTTCGCGTCATGGCTGGCGCACTCGCAGCGCTGTTTTTCTGGGCAGGAGGCGCTGCGGCGCAGGCCGTCACCGACAAGCCGTTCGAAGAGCGGTGGTGGCCCAGCAAGTGGGGTCCGGACGACAGCGCCGGGAGTTCCAACCACACCAGGAATCCGGCGAACGTAAAACGCGCTCTGAGCGTGGTCAAGCAATTCAAGGTGGTCACGCTCGGTCGGGTCTATCACCGCGAGATGCCGAATTTCGGCGTGCGGTCGTGGAACCTGACGATTCCCGGTACACCGACCGGTGGACCGTTCGGGAAGAACGGCCTCGTCTTCCACGACGAGATGGTGACCAGTGAGATCGGCCAGGTCGGTACGCAGTTCGACGGTCCTGGACATATCGGCGTGCGCACCTCCAAGGGTGATTTCATGTACAACGGCCGCGCGCGCGAGGAAGTCTACGAGCGTGGAGCCGGTGGCCGCATCCTGGGCATGGGCAAGAACGGCGTGGAGCACGTCGCCGAGAACGGGTTCGTATGCCGTGCCGTCATGCTCGATGCGGTGGCGTACCGCAAATCACAAGGCAAGCTGCCGGCTTCGGCGGACAAGCTTCCGATCCCGGCGAAGCTGAACGACATCGGCGTGATCACGGGCGAAGACATCAAGGCGATGATCAAGCTGCAGGGCGTCGAAGACCTGCAGGCCGGCGACTGCGTCTTCATGCACACCGGCCATGGCAACGGCTGGGCCAACAGCGTGTACGGCTCGCTCACTGCAGAGCAGCGCGCTGCGGTGCGCGATTACGTGACCAAAGGCGAGCCGGGCTATGCGCTGAGCGCGTGCGAGTACTTCGGTGCACGCGACATCGCCCTGCAGGGCGGGGATGCTTCCTCGAACGAAGCGCAACCGTTCAGTGAAGAGGATGGTTACGCGGTGCCGTGCCACACTGCGAATCAGACGCGGCGCGGAATCTGGAACATCGAAAACCTCGATCTCAAGCCGCTGGCCGATGCCAAGGTGTACGAGTTCGCGTTCGTCTGGGCGCCACTGCGTATCGTCGGCGGGACCGGCTCGCCCGGGAATCCGATCGCGATTTATTGATCGACGAGTTCGTCACCCCGGCGCAAGCCGGGGTCCAGGATTTCAGGGTTTGAAGCAAGGCCCTGTCGTATCGCTGGGTCCCGGCTTCCGCCGGGACGACGAAGTGGTCGTCACCTCGGCAAAGCCTACCCCGGAGTGCTTTTATCCGGGGGCCGGGGTCCAGGCTTACCGTCATCCCTTCCAGGCTTACCGGTCATCCCCTCCAAACTCACCGCCATCCCCTGAATATTGGTCCTCCGGCAGGGGGCTTGCAGCCCATCCGCGTTCCTGCAGCCATTGCAGAAATTCCGGCAGCACGGCCAGCAGCTGCTCCGGCCGATTGATGCTGCGTGCGGCATCGTGCATGAGCACGATGTCGCCGTCACGCGCCTTCTGCAAACGCTCGTGGATGGACGCGGCATGCGCGCGCGGACCCCAGTCGATGGCACTGCGCGTCCACAGCACCATTCGTTGTCCCTTGTCGCGCGCGGCCTGCACCATGCAGCGCCGCAGCCGTCCGTGCGGTGGCCGGAACAGGTGCGGCGTGCGGCCGGTCGCCTCGGCGATGGCGCGGGTGCCGTCCTCCACTTCCGCGACCGCCTGCGTGCGGGTGAGGGTCCACGGGTGGCGGTGGCTCCAGGTGTGATTGCCGACCTCGTGGCCGGCAGCGACCACGCGGCGTAATAGTGCGGCATGCGCGAGCGCTGCGCGGCCGATGACGAAGAAGGTGGCGCGCATGCCATGCGCGGCCAGCACGTCCAGCACGCGCGGGGTCCATTGCGGATCAGGCCCGTCGTCGAATGTCAGATGGATATGCGGCATATTCGGTCAGGGCTGGGCATGCGCGCGGTGTGCAGGCACCACGGTGGTGAATTCCGCGCCGCTGTCCCCGGTGCCGAAGCGCTGGAGCAGCGCCTTGCGCGTGAGCCAATAGTAGTGGGGATCGGGCTGCGCCTGCCGGCGCGTCTCCTGCGCCGGCGCGAATGTCCACAGCAGCAGCTTGAAATAGGCCGCGCGCGCACGCGTACCGAATCCCTTCGGCACCGGCTGGGTGACGAATCCCAGCCGCTGTCCGTGCGGCGGCAGCCAGCTGGTGGCGTGAAACACTTCGATGTCGGCAAAGCGCGGATCGTTGCGCGCGGCAGCGGCCAGCGCGTGCATGGATTGCAGCATCAGGCGGGCAAACGACAAGGCAGCTGCGCGTGAGCTGCCCGCCTGCAGGCCGATGAAGCCGGCGTTGTGGAA
>JAHCKU010000360.1 GCA_026125625.1 Burkholderiales bacterium
GCGGTACCAGTTGAACACCCTGTTCTCCTTCGTTGTATGGGTTCGGTGTCGACTGCAGCCGTCATGCAGCGCCCGCTGCTCCCGGAAGAACGATCGGCCGGCGCGTCATGGTCAACAGCATGAGCGCACCGCCGACCAGCAGCAAGCCGGCGATGCCGAATGCCCAGTTGTAGTTGCCGGTGCGCTCGATCACGTAGCCGGTGACGATCGGCGCGGCGATGCCGAAGGTGTTGCCGCCCACGATCAGGATGCTCATCGCCTTGCCGCTGTCCTCGGGGTTGCGCAGCAGATCGTTGACCAGCGAGAAATTGAGCGAGATCGCGGTGGCCATGCCGGTGAGCGACAGCGTGAACAGCGCCAGCAGCAGCCATACGTCGTCGACGAAGGGCGTGGCCAGGATCACGGCCGACGACAGCATCATCAGCACGCCCATGTTGCGCCGCCGCCCCTCGCCCACGCCCTTCGCCGTCAGGATGCGATCGCTGATGCGCCCGAGCACGATGCCCAGCAATGCGGCGCCGGCATAGGGCACGGCGGTGAACAGGCCGGTCTTGAGCACCGTCAACTGGCGCGTGCTCTGCAGGTAGCTCGGCAACCAGGTGAGGAACAGATACTGGGTGTACACGGCGCAGCCCTGGGACAATGCCAGGCCCCACATGCTGCGCGTGCGCAGCAGCTGCAGGATGCGCCCGCCGCCGCTGCGGCGCTCCAGGGCCGCGCTGTCGGCGGCACGCTCCGCCAGGATCTTGCTGCGCTCGTCGCGGCCGAGCCAGCGCGCACGCTCCGGCTGGTCGTACCAGATCATCCACGCCACCAGCCAGATGAAACCGATCGCCCCCACCACTGCGAACGAGGCGCGCCAGCCGAGCTGGCTCAGGATCCACGCCACCAGCAGCGCACCGACCGCGGGACCGGCCTGGGTCCCGGCCATGAAGATGGCATTGGTCACGCCGCGCTCGCCGGCGGGGATCCATTCGCGCACCACGCGCCCGCCCGCGGGAAAGGTGGAGGCCTCGCCCACGCCCATGGCCAGGCGTGTGGCCAGCAGCGCCAGATAGCTCCACGCCGCACCGGTGAGCATGGTGGCAGCCGACCACAACGCGATGCCAGCGGCGTTGATCGTCTTGGAGCCGAAGCGGTCGACCAGGATCCCCATCGGGATCAGGCACAGCAGATAGGTCCACAGGAACGAAGAGAACAGGTAGCCCATGGCCACCGGCGATAGTCCGAACTCGGCGGCGATCGGCTTGGCCGCCACCGACAGCGCGACACGATCGATGTAGTTGATCATCGCCAGCGTGAACAGGAACACGCTGATCCATCCGCGCCGCCAGGCCATTCTTCTCCTCCCTTCTCCGGATCGCAGTCCGTCCCGGACCTGCGAGATCAGCGCCCGTCCACCTCATCGAGAAACTGGCGCAGCGCTTCCGCGCAGTCGTCGGCATGCGAGAACGGCAGGCCATGCCTGCTGTGCGCGAACACCTGCAGACGCGATTGCGGCAGGCGTGACTTGAGATCGGCCATCAGGGCGACCGGGATGAACGGGCTGGAATCGGGATGCAGCAGCAGCACCGGCATGCTCAGCCGAGGCAGCTGCGCCGAGAGATCGGCGGCGGCGAGCAGGCGCACGGCGCGCAACAGCACGTCGGGCGAAACGCTCGCCTGCATGCCTGCGTACCACTCGTACATGGCCTGCGACAGCGTCTCCGGGAAGAAACGTGCTGCCATCATGTGCTCGGACCATCCGGTCATGCCGCGCGCATCGATGATCTGCTGCCAGTCGTCGAGATTGCCGATGGCACCGCCGGCGTGCGCGCCGTTGCTCACGGTGAGCGTGCGTATCCGCTCGGGCGCACGCAGCGCAGCGAGCAGAGCGAGCGTGCCGCCGATGGATTCGCCGACCAGATGAAAGCGCTGCACGCCGGCGGCATCGGCCACGGCGAACAGATCGTCGACGAGCAGGTCGAGACTGAGCGGCGCCCCGACCGGCGGATGCGACGAGCGCCCGTGACCACGCATGTCGAAGCCGAGCATGCGGTAACCATCGGCGAGCATCGGCACCCAGCCGCGCCAGATCTGCGCGTTCGCGCCCAGGCCGTGATAGAAGACGATGGGATCGGTGTGCTCCAGCCAGGGCAATGTGGCATCGAGCAACTCGTAATGCAGGACGCAACCGGGCACTTGCACTGTCGGCATTTCTCTCCCCCCTCGGAAGCCTCGTCCGACTCCCGCTTCTTGTCGTCCGGATTGTCCTCCGGCACTATCGCCCGCCTCGACCACGCTGCGAGCGGGTCACTCTAGCATATGATGCATGTTTCACCGCTCATCGGGCGGCGGGTGTTCGCGTCGGCCACCGCTGCAACGCGGAGGCAGGGAGCAGGCAGGTTTCTGGGATGACCAAGGTTCATATTGGCTGCGGCGCCGGCTTTGCCGGAGACCGCTTCGATGCCGCCGTGCCGATCGTGCGCACGCTCGCGCAGCGTCCCGGCGAGCGCTTCCTGATCTATGAGGTGCTGGCCGAGCGCACGCTGGCGATCGCCCAGAAGCTGCAACGCGAGGATGCGCAGGCAGGCTATTCGCCCTTCCTCGATCTCTACCTGCCGTTGGTCCTGCGCGATTGTGTGGAGCAAGGCATCCGCATCGTCACCAACATGGGCGCCGCCAATCCGATCGCGGCGGCGAGGCGCGTGCAGGCGCTGGCGCGCGAGCTGGGCCTGCGCGACGTGAAAGTGGCGGCACTTACCGGAGACAATCTGCTGGAGACGATGCCGGCGGAGGACATCCGGCGGCTGCCGCTGATCGAAGGCCTGACGCTGGGCGATCGGCCGATCGTCGCGGCCAACGTCTATCTCGGCGCACAGGCCGTGGCCGATGCGCTCGCCAGCGGTGCGCAGGTGGTGCTGGTCGGACGCACCACCGATGCCGCGCTCTCGCTCGGTCCGCTGCTGCACGTGCATGGCTGGCGCGCCGATCAACTCGATCTGCTGGCACAGGGCACCGTCTGCGGCCATCTGCTGGAATGCGGCGCCCAGGTCACCGGCGCCTACTTCGCCGATCCCGGCTTCAAGGACGTGCCCGATCTCGCCCGGGTCGGCTTTCCGATTGCGGAAGTTGCAGCCGATGGTGATCTGATCATCGGCAAAGCAGCCAACACCGGCGGCCTGGTCAGCCGCGCCGGCGTGATCGAGCAGCTGCTGTACGAGGTGCACGATCCATTCAACTATCTCACCCCTGACGTGGTGCTCGATATGAGCGAGATCGACGTCGAGCAGATCGGTACCGATCGCGTGCGCGTCTCCGGTGCACGCGGCAAGCCGCCACCCGTGACGCTGAAGGCGACGGTCAGCATGGATGCCGGCTGGCTCGGTGAAGGCGAGATCTCATACGCCGGACCGAATGCGCTGGCGCGGGCGGAACTGGCTGCCGCCATCGTGCGCGAGCGCTGCAAGGCGCTCGATATCAGTGAACCGCTGCGCGTCGAAGTGCTCGGCACCTTCGCGCTGTTCGATGCCAATGACGGCAGCCGGCGCGCACGTGTGCACCCTTCGTCCGCGGGTGAATACCGGGTACGCGCGGCGGTGCGCAGTCCCGAGCGCAAGATCGCGCAGCGCGTCTGCGATGAAGTACTCAGCCTCTACTGCTCGGGGCCCGCGGGCGGCGCCGGCGTGCGCCAGCACCTTACTGCGCAGATCGGCACCGCTTCGGTCCTGGTCGACCGCCAGCGCGTGCAGCACCACGTCACCGTTGTCGAGC
>JAHCKU010000361.1 GCA_026125625.1 Burkholderiales bacterium
CCCTGCGCCATCTGCTAACGCATACCGACGGTTATTCCTACGAGCTGTGGAGAACAGACATCGGACGCTATCAGCAGGTCACCGGCACGCCCGGCATCGGCACCTGCCAGAACGCTGCCTTGACCACGCCGCTGCTGTTCGACCCCGGCGAGCGCTGGGAGTACGGCATCAACATCGATTGGGCCGGCAAGATGGTGGAGGCGGTGAGCGGTCAGCGTCTGGGTGCGTATCTGCAACAGAATCTGTTTGGGCCGCTGGGCATGAACGATACCGCGTTCGCAATCCGGCCGGACATGCGTGCGCGACTGGCGAAGGTCCATGCGCGGGATGACACCGGCCGGTTTGCGCCGATCGAGCTGGAGATGCCGCAAGAGCCGGAGTTCGAGATGGGCGGCGGCGGTGTCTACTCGACCGCCGGCGACTATCTCAAGTTCGTGCGCATGATCCTCAACCGCGGCAGCGGCAACGGAACACGCGTCCTGAAATCGGAAACGGTCGACCTGATGTCGCGCAATGCGATGGGCGATACGAAAGTCACCCTGCTCAAGACCGCGATGCCGGATCTGACCAATGACGCCGAGTTCTTCCCGGGCATGCCCAAGGGCTGGGGCTTGAGCTTCATGATCAACGACGAGCCGGCTCCCACCGGCCGCTCCGCCGGCAGCCTGGCCTGGGCTGGACTGGCCAACACCTACTTCTGGATCGATCCGACCAAAGGAGTGGGCGGCGTGTTCCTGACCCAGGTGCTGCCGTTCGCGGACGTCAAGGCGGTACCGCTGTTCTACGATTTCGAGAGCACGGTGTATCAGTCGGTGTGATCAGAAGGGTATGAGGCAGCGGCGGCGAATGCCGTCGCTGCCCAGGCGGGAAAGACTCTGGATGACAGCATGTCACCAGTGTCATGTCGAATGCAGCGAGACATCTTGCTGTTGAAGCAAGATCACCGAATAGGTGACACCGATCGTACGCGTGATACTTGTTCGGAGATTCCCTAAATCAGAATCAGCGCCGCCACGCCCACCGCCAGGATCAACGCAGTGGCGGACAGGATGCGAAGCCGCAGCCGCGGGCCGGCGAACACTGCCACCATGCCCGCCTTCACCACGGTATTCGTCAGCGACGCGACGACGATGGCGCGCGCAGCCGTGGTCGCTTCGCCACCGCCGCGCGCATGGTCTGCCATCGACAGCGTGATGGCATCCACGTCGGTCAGACCTGCCAGCGCAGCCACCAGCAGCAATCCCCGGTCGGCGTAGTAGCGCTGCGCGAGCGACACCAGCATGAGCACGACGGCGAAGAAAGCGGCGAACTTCGCCGCCGAAGTCAGGCTGAACGGATTCGACAGCGGCACCCCGTCGTCCTTGGCCCGTCCGTCGGGACCATCGCGCCGTCGCCTGCTGCGCAGGTAGAACCAGCCGGCCGCCACGCCCGCCGCACCCGCCATCACCAGGAACGGCATCCACAGGGTGCGCAGCAGCGGGGCATGCACCACCAGCACCTCGATGATCACGCGCAGGAACATGACTGCCCAGGCGATGAGGATGCCGCAGGCCAGCGCATCCCCGGCAGCATCGGCTCCCCGGCTCTGACGTGCGAAGGTGAGCGTGACTGCAGTCGAGGAAACCAGCCCGCCGGTGAGTCCGGTAACGGCGGCGCCACGATCACTCCCGATCCAGCGGGCGGCAACGTAGCCGACCAGTGACAGGCCGGCGATAAGGATGACCAGCAGCCACAGTTTGTACGGATTGAGCGCCTCCCAGGGATCGATGGTGCGATCGGGCAGCAGCGGCAGCACGATGAAGGTCGCGATCAGCAGGCGCAGAACCGCGAACATGTCCTCGCGTCCGATGCGTGCCACCAGGCCGTGCAGTGGCTGCTTGTAGGCAAGTACGGCCGAGGTGGCAATGGCCAGACCGACGGCAATCGCGGTATAGCCGAACAGCACCGTGCCGCCGAGGAGGAACACGACGATGGCCGCCATCTCGGTGGTCAGCCCGATCGAATCGGGATGTGCGCGCGCGTGTACCAGGTAGCCGAGCCCCACGCCGGCACTCACGCATAGCAGCCCGGCGATGAAGATCCAAGGCGCATCGATCTCGACCGAGAGCCAGGCGGTCAGGGCGCCGATGCCCGCCATGAGAACGAAAGTGCGCAGGCCGCCGATCGAGGTATGCCCTTCTTCGCGCTTGCGCTTCTCGCGATCGATGCCGACCAGGGCGCCGATGAGCAGCGCGATGGCGAAATCGCGAACGGTGATCACATCCGGAGTCAGGTCCATCGGCACGATTCGGTCTGCGGCAGATGCCACCGGGAAGGCAGCAAGTGCGACACCGAGCCTATCAAATCAGACGGCTACTCTGCCGCGCTCAGCTCGGTCTCGACGTCGAGCTCGTCCAGGGCGGGAATCTCCAGCGTCACGCGCAGCTTGCGCCACTCGCGCACCTCTTCGCGCAACGCTGCAGCGGTGAGCGGATTGCCCGCGAGCCACTGCGTGTCCAGATCGAGCCGGAAGCTGCCCTCGCTGCAGCGCGACTCGAACGGCGGTATCGCCACGTCGGTATGGCTGCGGTGAAACAGCACCGCCAGGCGCAGCGCCATGACCATGGCCACGTCCAGGCTGCCGCTGATCTGCCCCTTCATCTTCTCCATGGTACCGCGATGGGCCAGCACCAGTAGCGACAGATGTGCCTGCTCCATCTTGGAGAAGCCGGGCATGTCGGCGTTGTGCAGGATGTATGAGGAGTGCTTGTGATAGCCGGAGTGCGCGACCGACAGGCCGATCTCGTGCAGGCGTGCCGCCCATGACAGCAGATGCAGCGGATGGTCGGGAACCATCTTCAGATCGCCCGAAAACTGACGCAGCAACGTCAACGCCAGCGTTTCGACCCGCTGCGCCTGGTGAACGTCCACGTGATAGCGCTTGACGAATTGCGCCACGGTGACATCACGCATGTCATGATCATGGAAACGGCCGATCATGTCGTACAGGATGCCCTGGCGCATGGCGCCGGTGGCCAGGATCATGCGGTCGATGCCCAGCTCGGCAAACGCCGCGTACATGATGGCGAATCCGCCCGGCAGGACGGGAACCCTGTCTGCGCGCAGCCCCGGCAGCTCGAACCGGCTCAGATCCCCGGCCTTGAGCATGGCCGCGCGCAGGCGCTCGAGGCCATCGGCGGTGATGTCGCCAGTGCTCCAGCCATTGGCTTCGATGATGTCGCCCAACGATCGGGCCGTGCCCGAGGAGCCGACCGCCTCCTTCCAATGCCCGGCAGAAAATGCGCGGCGGATGGTCTGCAGCTCCAGCCGGGCGGTGGTTTCCGCCTGCCTGAAGCTGCTCTTGCTGAGCTTGCCACCGGCGAAATAGCGCAGGCTGTAGCTGACGCAGCCCATGTACAGGCTCTCCAGCTTCTGCGGCCGGTAGCCGGCACCGATGATAAATTCGGTGGAGCCACCGCCGATGTCCATGACCAGGCGCTTGTGCCCGGTCACCGGCAGGCTGTGCGAGACACCCAGATAGATGAGCCGGGCTTCCTCGCGGCCGGCCACCACCTCGATCGGAAATCCGAGCGCCGCTTCGGCCTTGGCCAGGAATTCACGCGCGTTCTTGGCCACACGCAAGGCGTTGGTCCCGACCGCCCGCACCGACTGCGGGCTCAATCCGCGCAGGCGTTCGCCGAAGCGCTGCAGCGCTTCCAGCGCGCGCTGCTGCGAAGCCTCGTCC
>JAHCKU010000362.1 GCA_026125625.1 Burkholderiales bacterium
TCGTGCCCAAGCTGAGCGCGCAACCCGGCGCCACGCATTCGCTCGGCCCCACGCTCGGTGCGCATACCGACGAAGTGCTGGCCGAGATCGGTTACAGCGCCCAGGACATCGCCGCTCTGCGCGCGGCCGGCGCGGTGTGACAAGCCGGCGCAATCACCTCCGCTCGCCCGCCGCGGTTGCGTCCGCGACAATGACCTCGGATCGCCGATGGGCCTACCCCGCAGCCCCAGCCTGATTGCGGACGTCCGCCCGCGCGAGGTATGGGGGTGGGCAATGTACGACTTCGCCAACTCCGGCTACACCACGGTGGTGATCACCGCCATCTTCAATGCCTACTTCGTCGCCGTGGTGGCAGGCAGCGCGCACTGGGCGACGTTCGCCTGGACTGCAGCGCTGTCGGTGAGCTATCTGCTGATCATGTTGTGTGGTCCGGTGATCGGCGCCTATGCCGATGCGCACGCCGCCAAGAAGCGCCTGCTCGCCGCCACCACCATCGGCTGCGTGCTCGGCACCGGCCTGCTGGCACTGGCCGGACCCGGTCAGCTGTGGCTGGCGTGTGCGCTCATCGTGCTGTCCAACTTCTTCTTCGGGCTGGGTGAAAACATCGTCGCTGCTTTCCTGCCCGAGATCGCGCATGGCGAGGCGCTGGGCAAGGTGTCGGCATGGGGCTGGGCGCTGGGCTACTTCGGTGGTCTGGTCAGCCTCGCAGCCTGCCTCGCCTACGTTACCTGGGCGCAGGCGCACGGGCAGGCAGCGGCGCAGTTCGTGCCGGTGACCATGCTGATTACGGCGAGCCTGTTCGCGCTCGCCAGTCTGCCGACGTTTCTGTTCCTGCGCGAGCGCGCGCAACCGCAGCCGGTGGCGGCAGGCACCTATGCGCGCACCATCACGCGCGTGCTCGACACCCTGCAGCACGCACGCCGCTATACCGACCTGCGGCGCTTTCTGATGTGCATCGTGCTGTATCAGTCCGGCGTGTCAGCGGTCATCACGCTGGCCGCGATCTACGCTGAGCAGGCGATGAAGTTCAGCACGCAGGAGACGCTGCTGCTGATCCTCGTGGTCAACGTCACCGCCAGCATCGGCGCCCTGATCTTCGGCGCGGTGCAGGATCGCCTCGGTCATGTGCCCACCATCGCGCTCACCCTGCTCGGCTGGTGCGCGATGGTGATCATTGCCTGGCAGAGCACCGGGCCTGCCTCCTTCTGGCTGGCGGCCAACATCGCCGGCCTGTGCCTGGGGGCGAGCCAGTCGGCGGGCCGCGCAGTGGTGGCATTCCTGAGTCCGGCGCGACGGCGGGCCGAGTTCTTCGGACTGTGGGGATTCGCGGTGAAGCTGTCGGCCATCCTCGGCCCCATCACCTACGGCGTGGTGACCTGGATCAGCGGCAGCGATCATCGCCTGGCCATGCTGATCACCGGGGTGTTCTTCCTGCTCGGATTGCTGGTCCTGATGCGCGTGGACGTGGCGCGCGGCCGCACCGTGGTGCTGGCCGAGGACGGGGCAGCGGCGAAGTAGCGCGCGACTCGCGCTCAGGCGGGCTTGGAGCGGATCGCCGACTTGGGCCGGAATGCCTTGACCACGTCCTCGTGCGTCTCGACATAGGGCCCGCCGATCAGGTCGATGCAATAGGGCACGGCGGCGAAGATGCCGTGCACCGTCTGCCTGCCTTGCGCATCGCGCAGGCCCTCCAGCGTCTCGCGAATCGACTTCGGCTGTCCCGGCAGATTGATGATCAGCGTGCGGTTGCGGATCACTGCCACCTGTCGCGACAGGATCGCGGTGGGCACGAAGTTCAGGCTGATCTGGCGCATCTGCTCGCCGAAGCCGGGCATGACCTTGGTCGCCACTGCCAGGGTGGCCTCCGGCGTCACGTCGCGCGGCGCAGGTCCGGTGCCGCCGGTGGTCAGGACCAGGTGGCAACCCTCCTGATCGGCAAGATCCTTCAGCGCAGCCTCGATGGCCGGTTGCTCGTCCGGAATCAGACGCGTGACGATGCGCCACGGTGAGCTGAGGGTGCGTTTGAAAAAATCCTCCAGCGCAGGGATGCCCTCGTCCTTGTACACGCCTTGCGAGGCGCGGTCGCTGATGGATACCAGTCCGATGGTCAGGGTGTCTTCGCTGTGCATGCTGTGGTTGTCTGGGGCTGCGCGACCGCTCACGCCGGCGGCCGCGGTTCGGGAATGATCTGCTTGAGCACCTGGAACAACTGCCGGTAGCTCGCCGGTGCCTGTGCCGCCGCCTGCTCCTTGCGTGCATTGCGCACCAGCGCCCGCACGCGCTGCAGGTCGCAATCCGGGAAGGCCTGCACCAGCTCGCCCAGCGCCGCGTCGTCGGCGAGCAGCCGATCGCGCCAGCGCTCGAGCAGGTGCAGATAGGCGGTTGCCTGGCGCGATGGACCATTCCACGCTTCCAGCTGCGCCTCGATCGCGGGCACGTCAAGCTGCGCGTCGCGCATGAGCTTGCCTATGTACTGCAGCTGACGCCGCAGCGCACCGAACTTGGCGATGCGCTTGGCCTCGAGGATCGCATCCAGCAGCCGCTCCGGCAGAGCCAGCTCGGCCAGACGCGTTTCGCTCAGCTCGACCAGGGCCGCGCCCAGCTCCTGCCGATCGTGCATCGCGCGCTTGCGCTGCGTCTTGCTGACCTCTGGCGGGTCGAGCGAGTCGTCCTCTGAATGTGGGTGCATGTCTGATCGTTGCATGGGCTCATGCCGGCCCACGAGGGCCAGCTGGTATCATAACCAAACGATCGACCCATGCACGCGTCCCGGCCGATCCCGCCAGCAACCCGCGGTCCCGTTCCCCGTGTCAGACAACAGCAACAGCCAGTTCTCTCATCGTCATCAGGATTTGCGGCAGATCGCCGCGCAGGTGCTCGATCATGCCCGTGCGCTGGGCGCCAGCGCAGCAGAAACCGAGGTCAGCGAAGGATTCGGCCAGACCGTGACGGTGCGCAAGGGCGAGGTCGAGACCATCGAGTACAACCGCGACAAGGGCGTGGGCGTGACGGTATACATCGGCCAGCAACGCGGCCACGCCAGCACTTCCGACCTCGAACCCAGGGCGCTGCGCGAAACGGTGGAGGCGGCGCATGCCATTGCACGCTTCACCGCGGCCGATGACTGCGCCGGCTTGGCCGATCCCGATCTGCTCGCGCGCGAAGTGCCGGACCTGGCTCTGTATCACCCGTGGAGCCTGACGGTGGCCGAGGCGATCGAATACGCACGCGCCTGCGAGGCGGCGGCACTGGCAGTGGATACGCGTATCCGCAATTCCGAAGGCGCCACGCTGTCCACCCAGCAGTCGCACTTCGTGTATGCCAACAGCAACGGCTTCGTCGGCGGCTATCCCAGCTCGCGTCACAGCATCATGTGCTCGGTGATCGCAGGCGAAGGCGACGAGATGCAGCGCGACGACTGGTACAGCGTCGCGCGCGCATCGCAGCAGCTGGAGGCGGTCGAGGAGGTCGGGCGTCGCGCCGGTACGCGCACCGTGCGCCGTCTGGGGGCGCGCAAGATCGGCACCATGCAGGTACCGGTGCTGTTCGAGGCCCCGATCGCTGCCAGCCTGCTCGGACACTTCGCCTCGGCTGCCAGCGGCGGCAGCCTGTATCGCCGCTCCTCATTCCTGCTCGACGCGCTCGGGCAGCAGGTGTTCGCGTCGCCGGTACATATCCGCGACCTGCCCGACAT
>JAHCKU010000363.1 GCA_026125625.1 Burkholderiales bacterium
TCCAAGCGTCCTGATCTCGCGACTGTGCAGCATCGTGTCGTCATGAATCAGGCACTGCGACAACAGGTCCGATGCCCGACTGATCGGCGCACGGGCAAGCAGGTCGGGGCTGCAAACCGGGAATATGGCGTCCGACATCATCTGGTCGACGCGAACGTCATTGAACGGTCCGTTTCCGAAGTAGATGGCCAGGTCATGCTCGATGCTGTTCTGGGTTTGCAGCAATCCCTGGTTGAGCCACAGGCGCAGTTCCACGTTCGGGAAGCTTTCCTGGAACCGCAGCAAGCGCGCCGGAAACCAGGTGTTCAACAGCGAAGGCGGCACGATGATCGTGACGGTATGTTTCTCCCGCTCCACATTCACGTGGTCGAACACGTGCGAGATGGAATCAAAAATCGTGTGAAGGCCAGGCGCGCAGACATGGCCCGCTGCCGTCAGGGACAGCCCTTGCGAGGGGTCGCGTCGAAAGAGCTGGATGTCCAGGTACTCTTCCAGCGTCTTGATTTGCTGGCTGATTGCAGACGTCGTGACACAGAGCTCCCGGGCGGCCTCGCTGAAACTCATGTGACGGACGGCAGCCTCAAAAGCTCGCACCGACCCCAGGGGTGGGAGCTTGCGTTGCCTGAACCGGGTCGATCGGGCGGGTAGGCTCATTAGAAAAACTGGATTGAGGCGAGGGTGGCATAAAGTTATACGTAAGACGTTCCATATTCAATTGACCCTGGGGCAGCGGACCCGGGGTTCGATTTCTTGAAGGAAAGCCATGCCGAAGTTCGCCTCTGTTCTTGCACTCCTGTTTTCTTCAGCCGCCGCTCTGGCGGGCGAGCCGGGGTCCAGGACATTTGACAGCTCCCCGTTTTCCCAGGCCGTGACCGGATGCGACCGGCTGGCCGCACATCCCGAGGATCCCTTCAAGGTAACGCCCGGCCTTCCGACGGAATCAGTGGATTTCCTGGCCGCAATTGCTGCTTGTCGCGTAGCACTCACGCAGGATCCGGGAAACCCGCGCATTCTTTACCAGACCGCGCGCGCACTGACGTACGCCGGGCAGGTCAAGGAAGCGCTCCCGCTCATAGAGAAGGCTGTCGCTCTCCACTATCCGCAGGCGCTCTTCGTCACCGGCTACCTGTACCTGGAGGGATTCGCGGGCGCACCAAAAGACCCTTGCCGGGCCGCGGAGTTGCTCCGGGAGTCGGCCGAGTACGGTCGGATGTCTGCCGTGCTGGGCTATCCCGCGTATGCGCTCGAGGGAAGGTTCAAGGGGTGTCCCGGTGAGCCCAGCAAGGCTGAAGTCAGGAAGTTCCTCGAGTCCGCGAGATCTCTGACTTCCAACTACTTCCACGGCCTGCTGATCGACGCCCTGCTGCGCGACTAGTTCGGGTCATGCGGTCACGACGCATCCGGGCGTGATCGGTGGAATCCTGGCCTTTGCGTCGCTTCGCGCAACGAAAGCAGCCTGAGCGGCCCGGCAGGCGATCGGGATTCCCGAGCAGCTGATTAGAAAAACTTGTTTGAGCGCTGTGATCACTGAAGTTATACGTTAAGCATGCCTCGTTCCAGTGATTGGTGGACTCGTGCCACTGCCATGGTCCCTGTTCGGCAACTCGCAATTGCGCTGATCGGCGCCGTGGCGAGCGCCGCATCACCGGTCGTGACCTCGGCCGCACCGGTCCAGGATGACCCGAGCGCGCGCGATCTGCAGCGACTGGTCGCGTGGTTCGAGGGTGACTTCGACAACCAGGAACAGGTCTGGTTTGAGAATGAGCGGCGGTCCCGTGTTGCGGTCGGCGAACGCCATGAGCGAGTGCACGCCACGCACAGCCGGGTGAATCTCCCCGCCTTTGGCCAGTACGTGTTCTACGTCGAGGAGTATCTCGACGACGATCCCGCCAGGATTTTTCGCCAACGCCTCGTAACCTTCGAAAGCGCGCGTGAGGCTGGTGTCCGGATGAGGCTGTGGTTCTTCAGGCAGCCGGCGAACGTAGTGGGTGCCCAAAAGGATGCAGCGAAAATCTCGGGGATCACTCGCGCGGATGTATCCGAGATTGCCGGCTGCGACGTGCTATGGGTGCTCGAGGGCGACCAGTACGTTGGAGGCATGCAGCCGCGCGCCTGCGTCTTCGGTGACAAGGCAGAACGACGCTACTCGCAGCACGATCTCATACTGTCGGCCACCAAGTACTGGCGCGTTGATCGCACCTTTCTGCTGGATTCCGGCAGGTTGTATCAAGGACACCCGGCCGGAGTGCCGCACAAGATGGTGCGGACGAAAAAATTCTCCTGTGACATCAATTTCTATGCGGGCGACTACCTGCAGGGCCCGCATCCGGATGACCAGGCGATCCTGGATCAGGAGATTCACAGCCAGGGTGGAACCATAAAGGTCACGCGCGCATCCGACCGGAAGGAGTATGTCTTTCGGCTGCGTGACAAGGAGTACCCGTACTTCGAAGAGAATCCGGATTTCATGTTCCTGTCCGTGCGTCGCGGCAATGAGCCATTCCTCGCCTACTCGCTGCACGATCCGGCCGCGACACTGATTGGATTCAACCTCGGGTGGTTGAGCGTGTTCTGCGAACGCATGGGTTCGCCCCGCAGCTGATTTTTCCGCCAGCCAGGCGCCAGGGGAAGCAAAGGTGTTCGAGCTTGCAACCACGATGCCACTCGCGATCGCCTATGCAGTCATAGGTGTCGGCGACATGCAGGAGGCGCTCGACCTGTGGGTCGGGCGCTTCGGCATGGAAGTGGTGCTGCGCCAGTCAGGAGACGACCCTGAGCTCGCCCGCGCCTGGAATCTTCCCGGCGACGGCATAGTGGATCAGGCGCTGTTGCGCACACCGGGCGTCAAGGATGGCGGCATACATCTCGTGAAGTTCCGCGATCCCGGTCCCGCCGTGCGTGACGGCGCGTCGCCCACCGCATTGCTGCCGAAGAGCATCGATGTGGCCGTGCGCGACATCGAGGCCCGGTACGCGGAACTCAAGGATGCGGGCTACCAGTTCCGGTCGAAGGTTGGTGCGTTCGAGACCGAGCAGCGCCAGAAGGTATTCGAAGTGCACATGACCGGGCACGACGGCATCAATGTGGTGCTGGTGGAGCAGCCCGGGCAGCTGGAACCCGCAAGTTCCAGGGGTTATGGCGTCGCGCCGCTCATTGTGGCCATTTCGCCTGACAACCGGCTCGAGGCGGAGTTCCTCCAGCACGTGTTGGGACTCGAGGAGTTGATGCATAACCGCTTCGGCGGGCCCTCCGTCGAGCGCACCATCGGGCTGCCGCCTGGGGCAAGCCTGGATGTGCGCATTCTGGGCGCCCGATCGCGTGTGTTCGGGCGCATTGAGCTCGTGCAGTACGAAGGAGTGGCAAGCGAAAACCGCTACCCGCGAGCCGTTGCGCCAGCGCGCGGCCAGTTGTCCGTCACATACTTCGTTGACGATCTCGCCCGGATAGTCTCCCGGGCGGCTGGTCATGTGAGCGATCTGGGCCGGGTCGCAAGCATCTACGGTCGAGCACGCATGGCCACGTTGACGACCCCCGCCGGCTTGCGGATCCATCTCGTGGAGTCACCATGACCACCGTCAATCGACGTACGGCTCTCGCGCTGCTCGGAGGCGCGGTCGGCACGCTGCCACGCCCGCTTTATGCAAGTGCGGACCGCCCACTG
>JAHCKU010000364.1 GCA_026125625.1 Burkholderiales bacterium
GTCCAGGTGAGCGATGCGACGTTCCATGGTCGAAGCCATCGGGCGATGACGCATTGTACGGGTGTGATATGCCCTGCCGCGCACGCACGTGATCGATTTCAGAGCTACGATTGGCGCTCATCGCAAGAGGAGATGCAGATATGGCAGCAAGCAAGGTGGCACTGGTCACCGGAGGATCACGCGGCATCGGCGCGGCGATCGTACAGACGCTGGCGCAAGCCGGCTACGCCGTGGCGTTCAGCTACCGCGCGCGCAAGGCGGAGGCCGATGAACTGGCCGCGGCCATGCGTGCTCAGGGGCACGATGTGCTGGCGTTGGCGTGCGATGTGGTACAGGCCGAGCAGACCGCGCGTCTGGTCTCGGAGACAGTGGGGAAGTACGGGCGCATCGATGCGTTGATCAACAACGCCGGCACCCATGTGCCCAACGTCGCCTTCGCCGATCTCGGAGACGAAGACTGGGCACGGGTCATCGAAGTCAACCTCACTGCACCGTTCCGCCTGGTACGCGCCGTGCTGCCCATCATGCGCAAGCAGGGCAGTGGTCACATCGTCAACCTGTCTTCCAACGTCACCTTGCGTGCGCCGGCGGGCTATGGCGTGTACACGGTATCGAAAGCGGGGCTGGACGCATTCACCAAAATCCTGGCCAAGGAGGAGGGGCGTCACGGCATCCGCGTCAACGGCGTCGGGCCGGGGCCGATTCGCACCGACATGTTGCAAGAGTCGTTCGACGCCATCGGTGAAGCGCGCGCCAACGCCTTCCTGCAATCGCTTACGCTGGGAAGGATGGGCGAACCGCACGAGATCGCCTCGGTGGTGGCCTTCCTGCTCTCGGATGCCGCGAGCTACATGACCGGGCAGATCGTGTACGTCAACGGTGGAGGTGTTGCCTGAGGAAGGAGGGAATATGGACTCCGGAGTAAAGGATGGCGTGCGCATCATGACGCACCGTCTTGCTGCGAGCGGCGATATCCCCAATCACCCACGCTGGCCGCTGCTGGTCTATCCCGGTGCCGTGCCTATCGATGGTGCCGATCCGGCGGCGGCCTTCGAGGCGCTGTTCGAGCGCAATCAATGGCCGGCAGCCTGGCGCAACGGCGTCTATCCGTTCCAGCACTTCCACAGCAATGTGCACGAGGTGCTGGGCATTTACAGCGGTGAGGTGACGGTGCAGTTCGGTGGGGAGGACGGCGTGGTGGTGACGGCGAAGCCCGGGGACGTGGTGGTGCTCCCGGCTGGAACCGGCCACAAGAAGCTTGCGGAGAAGGGAACGCTCGGCGTCGTGGGTGCCTACCCGCAGGGCCGGCAACATCCGGACTTGTGCCGGCTCCCGCTATCCAACGCCGAAGGCAAAGCGGCAGCAGTGGCCCGCGTTCCGCTTCCCGCATGTGATCCGGTGTTCGGTTCCGGTGGCCCGCTGTTCAGCTACTGGACAGGCTGAGCGCACGGCTGCGAACCGGCTGCCTTCTGCAGCAATTTCGTCATGCCGGCGGAAGCCGGTATCCAGACCGTAGTACATTCAGTCTTGCGGCTCTTGCAGCCGTAGTTTCTGGACCCCGGCTTTCGCCGGGGCGACGCATTTCCCTCGTCATGCCGGCGAAGGCCGGCATCCAGACCGTAGTACATTCAGTTCTGTGGCTCTTGCATGCCGCAGTTTCTGGACCCCGGCTTCCGCCGGGGTGACGCATTTCCCTCGTCATGCCGGCGAAGGCCGGCATCCAGGTACTGAAAGCATCCCTAAGCATCCCTAGAAGGAAACATCGTAGGACTGGCATCGACCTTGGAGTGCTTTCGAGCTCACTGCCGCGCCGATTACTGACTGCTTCGCTCACGCCATAGTGCCAGCAGCTGCTGCGCGAAACGGGTTCCCAGTGCATCGTCCTCGTGCATGAAATAGACGTAGGTGCGAGCCAGGTCTTGCGCGGCGATGCGCTCGACCCACGCGCGCAGATCATGCTCGTCGTAGTGCGTACGGCGTAACCGGATGTAGCCGTGATCCGAGGTGGATACGTACGGCGTGTCGCCGGTATCGGTATCGGTCACGCATAGCATCACGCCCGCGGTGCGCAGCAGGGCGTAGACTTCATCGTCCTGCCATGAGTCGTTGCGAAACTCCAGCGCCACGCGCTTGTCGGGCGGCAGCAAGGCGAGGAAGTTGCGCAGGCGGTCGAGATCTTTCTTGAGATTGGGCGGTAGCTGGAACAGCAGCACGCCCAGTCGTTCACCCAGCGCACCAGCGCGGCGCATGAACTCAGCCACGTCCGAATCGACTTCGCGCAGCCGCTTGTCGTGCGTGATGCGTCGCGGGGCCTTGAGCGTGAAGGCGAAGTCGGCCGGCACCTGCTGCGCCCAGCCTTCGAGCATCGACTCGGCCGGCATGCGGTAGAACGTGTTGTTGATTTCCACCGTCGAGAAGTGCTGCGCGTAGTAGTCCAGCATCCCGTTCATCGGCAACCGTTCCGGATAGAACCGGCCCAGCCATTCCTTGTAGGAGAAGCCGCTGGTTCCGGCCAGCAGTTGCATGGCGCTCGCTCCTGGGGATTCGTGTACCGTCAGCCTGCAGTGTATCTTCCGAAGCTCCTCCCGTGCGGTGCCATTGCCTCATCGTGTCGGCCAATGCCAGGCCGGTGCATCCAGCTCATGTATCCCCAGCGCGACCGTCTCACCCAGCTCCTTATCCAGTCGGATCAGATCGCACTCAGGCTGCTGCTCGAGCGCGGCGATGAGGCGGGCCGCGTGTGACACGACGAACACCTGCGTGCGCGTGGCGGCACTGGCGATCAGACGCGCGAGCGCGGGCAGCAGGTCCGGGTGCAGGCTGGTTTCGGGCTCGTTCAGAACCATCAGCGCTGGCGGTCGTGGCGTCAGCAGCGCCGCAATCCACAGCAGATAGCGCAGCGTGCCGTCCGACAACTCGGCGGCGCTCAACGCCCGCAGCAGACCGGGTTGGGTCATCGACACTGCAAAGCGCCCGCGCACGTTCTCGATATCGATACCTGCGCCGGGAAAGGCATCCTCGATCGCCGCATCCAAAGCTTGCACGTCGCCGATCTCGCGAATGGTCTGCAGTGCCGCGGCCAGATCGGCGCCTTCGTTGTCCAGGACCGGTGTATGGGTGCCGATCTGCGGCTGCCGAGCCGGTGCATCCGCGTCCGTGCGCAGATGATCGTAGAACCGCCAGGAGCGCAGCTGCTCGCGCAGAAGCAGCGATTCGGGTGCGCCACGCGGGTCGCCGAGCTGATCCAGCATGCTGTCGAACGTGGCCAGCCGTGCGACCGCCCGCCATTCGCCGTCATCGCCTTTCGCTTGCACCACTGCGTTGCGACGATCCACCAGCAATGCCGCCTGACGCAGGAAAGGCCCGCTCCAGATGCACTCGCGCTTGATCTCCGGATCGAGCGCGAACGCTGAGCTGCTGGGTGTGGGCAGACCGAGGTCGATCGCGTAGCCGAACTGCTCGCCCGCGAAACCGAGTCGCAGATGGATGCTTTCCTTGCGTCGCGTGCCTTGCACGGCGTGATCGCCACGCTTCATTCCGCGTGAGATGGCTTCAGGGCCGGCCCAGAGCGTGGACTGCAGTCCGCCTTCACGCGCCAGCGCGGGGATCAGCTGGCCTTGCGCGGTATAGGCGAGCAGGCGCA
>JAHCKU010000365.1 GCA_026125625.1 Burkholderiales bacterium
ATAACCCCTAGGTCGGCGGTTCGAATCCGCCCATCACCACCACCGCTCACGCCTGCCACCGTCGTCCGGATATCCCGGATTGCACACCGGAACCGATAACGGCACTGTAGCCTACCACCGAGGCCCGCCCCGCCCCGCCGCGCCGCTTGCTAGAATGCCTGCAAGACACTTGTTCACCCCAATGCGTTCCGTTTCCTCGCCCCACGACCCGTTCCGGATCACCTGCCTGCCCGTGCTGCTGGCCATGGCGGTGCTGCTGCTGTCGGCTGCTTTCACGCTGCACGCCCAGCAGCAACGGCCGGTGCAGCCCCCAGCCGACGCGCGCTATGGCGAGCTCAAGAATTTCAGCTATCCACAGGCCCAGATCGGCAAGGAAACGCTGCGACTGGCCCCCGGGGCGAGGGTCTTCAACACCCAGAATCTGATCATCATGCCGGGGATGGTGCCGGCCACGGCCAGCGTGCTCTACCGTGTGGACCGGGAGGGGCAGGTTTCCGAAATGTGGCTGCTGACAGCCGAAGAAGCGGCTGAAGCCAAGAAGAGGGCAAGCCGTCCCAAGCCATGACGCGGAAGTTCTACATCCGCACCTTCGGCTGCCAGATGAACGAGTACGACTCGGCCAAGCTGGCCGACGTACTGCATGCCGCGCATGGCATGGAGCCGGCGGATTCCCCCGAAGAGGCCGATCTGCTGCTGTTCAACACCTGCTCGGTACGCGAGAAGGCACAGGAGAAAGTGTTCTCCGACCTGGGCCGCATCCGCCACCTCAAGCAGCGCAATCCGCAGCTCATGATCGGCGTAGGCGGCTGCGTGGCCAGTCAGGAAGGGGCAGCCATCGTCGAGCGTGCACCGTACGTGGATCTGGTGTTCGGTCCCCAGACGCTGCACCGGCTGCCGGGCATGATCGAGGCGCGCCGCCGCAGCGGCCACGCGCAGGTGGACATCTCCTTTCCCGAGGTCGAGAAATTCGACCACCTGCCCCCGCCACGCAAGGAAGGCGCGAGCGCGTTCGTGTCGATCATGGAAGGCTGCAGCAAATATTGCAGCTTCTGCGTGGTGCCCTATACGCGGGGCGAAGAGGTGTCGCGGCCGTTCGAGGACGTGCTCACCGAGGTCGCCGGCCTGGTCGACCAGGGCGTGCGCGAGATCACGCTGCTGGGACAGAACGTGAACGCCTACCGCGGACGCATGTCCGACGGCGAAAGCGCGGATTTCGCGCTGCTGCTGGAGTACCTGGCAGAGATGCCGGGCCTGCAGCGCATCCGCTACACCACCTCGCATCCGAAGGAGTTCACCCAGCGCCTGATCGATGCCTATGCCAAGGTGCCGCAGCTGGTCGATCACGTGCATCTGCCGGTGCAATCCGGTTCCGACCGCGTGCTCACGGCCATGAAGCGCGGCTACACCGTGCTCGAGTACAAATCGATCGTCCGGCGGCTGCGCACGGTACGCCCGGACGTGTGCATCGCCTCCGATTTCATCGTCGGCTTCCCCGGCGAGACGGCGGCGGATTTCGAAGCGACGCTGCGGCTGGTGGAAGAGGTCAACTTCGACGCCAGCTTCAGCTTCGTCTACAGCCGCCGCCCGGGCACGCCGGCTGCGGGTCTGGACGACGACACACCGCAGGAGGTCAAGCTGGCGCGACTGCAGCGACTGCAACGGCAGCTGGACGCACAGGCGCAGGTCATCAGCCGGGCAATGGTGGGGACCGTGCAGCGCGTGCTGGTCGAGGGTCCGTCGAAGAAGGATGCGCATGAGCTGTCCGGCCGTACGCAGAACAATCGCGTGGTCAACTTCGCCGGCCAGCCGCGCCTGATCGGAAATCTGGTCGACGTGTCGATCACGGCCGCACTGCCGCATTCGCTGCGCGGTGAAGTGGTCATCCAGTAAGCGTTGAAGCCCGCCACCGAGATCGTATTCACCCCCGTCGACAACCAGAGGTTGGCCAACCTCTGCGGGGTGCTGGACGAGAACCTGAAACAGATCGAATCCGCCCTGGACGTCAGCATCTCGCGCCGCGGCGAGCACTTCACCATCGCCGGCGGTGAGCGCCAGACCGAGCTTGCCGCCCAGGCCCTGCGTCGCTTCTACGACGAGGCCGCCGGCGGCCTGAACGTGGAAGACGTGCAGCTCGGTCTGATCGAAGTGTCCAATCCGCGCGACGCCACGGCAGAAGCCGAGCCCGCACTGATCACGCGACGCCGCGATCTGCACGCACGCACGCCGCATCAGGTGCAGTATCTGCGCCAGATCCGTGAGCACGACATCACCTTCGGCATCGGGCCGGCGGGCACCGGCAAGACCTATCTGGGCGTGGCCTGCGCGGTTGACGCGTTCGAGCGCGATGCGGTCAAGCGCATCGTGCTGGTGCGCCCCGCAGTCGAAGCCGGCGAGCGCCTCGGTTTTCTCCCCGGCGACCTCACGCAGAAGGTCGACCCTTATCTGCGCCCGCTGTACGACGCGCTGTATGACCTGATGGGCTTCGAGAAAGTCGGCAAGCTGTTCGAGCGCGGCAGCATCGAGGTCGCACCGCTCGCCTACATGCGCGGGCGCACGCTGAATCACTCCTTCATCATCCTCGACGAGGCGCAGAACACCACACCCGAGCAGATGAAGATGTTCCTCACGCGCATCGGCTTCGGCACCAAGGCCGTGATCACCGGCGACATCACCCAGATCGATCTGGCACGCGGTCAGCGCAGCGGCCTGGTGGACGCGCAGGAGATCCTCGCGGACGTGCGCGGCATCGCGTTCACGCGTTTCACCAGCGAGGACGTGGTGCGCCATCCGCTGGTGGCGCGTATCGTCAACGCCTACGAGGCCGCCGCGCAGAAGGCGCAGACGCGGCCGGCATCCGACCGTGGGCAGTCGCAGGCCTAGGCTCTCGCTGAGCGTGCAGGTGGCCGTGCAGGCGCATGCCGTGCCCGCGCGTGCGCAGCTGCGGCAATGGGCCGGCGCAGCCCTGGAGCGCGATGCCGAGGTCACCCTGCGCATCGTCGATGCGCCCGAGGGCCGACGGTTGAATGCGCAGTTCCGCGGCAAGGACCATCCGACCAACGTGCTCACGTTCACCTACGGCGAGCCGATCGCTCCCGACATGCCACTGGCCGGTGACATCGTGCTGTGCGCGCCGGTGGTGGAAGCAGAGGCCGAGAGCCAGGCCAAGAGCATGGCGGCGCACTACGCGCATCTGGTAGTGCACGGCATGCTGCACCTGCAAGGCTACGATCACGAGGCGGACGATGACGCGCAGCGCATGGAAGCGCGCGAGCGCGCGCTGATGACGCAGCTGGGCTTCCCTGATCCGTACGCACCGGCGCCGCGCGCCGCATAAGCCATCGATGGACCCTCACCCTAAACCAAGCCTGCTCGAGCGCATCGGCGCCATGCTGACGCGCGCCCCGGAAGACCGCGACCAGCTGGTGGAGCTGCTGCGCCTATCCTACGAGCGCAGCCTGATCGACGCCGATGCCCTGGGCATGATCGAAGGGGCCCTGCAGATGTCCGAGCTGCAGGCGCGCGACGTCATGGTGCCGCGCGCGCAGATGAGCATGCTCGCGGTGCAGGACGACCTCGCCAGCGTGCTGGCGCAGGTGGTCGAATCCGGACATTCGCGCTTTCCCGTCTTCGGCGAGAA
>JAHCKU010000366.1 GCA_026125625.1 Burkholderiales bacterium
TCGATGCGCGGCTTCAGGTCCTGCGCCCACTGCGTGCGCAAGGCCGTGAAGCGGGCATGGATGTCGGCCTTGCGCGGCAGCAGCATCGGCCGCGACGAGTCGCCCCGCTCGAGATCGTCCAGTACCCGATCGAAGTCGGCCACCTGGTTGTGGATGTCTGCGTTCAGCGCTGCCCGATCCCCTTCAGGCAAGGTGCTCTGCGTGAGCGCCAGGGCGATGTGGTAGGCGCGCATGCGCTGGCTGCCCATCTCGTTGACCGCTGCGGCGCCGCCCTCGAGCTGCCACGACATCAGCAGCGTGAGGCCGACGGCGGCCAGGGCCACGAACAGATAGACGATGAGGATCGCGGTGAGCTTGGGCCCGAGGCGGCGGCCGGGTTTCACCATGGGTGCCGGGACGGATACATACAGTTGACCAATATAGCAGAGGCGCACGCGTGCCACGCCGGCTGGATTGACTAGTCCTTTGGTATTAGGCGCGTGGCGCCGGGCTGATCGAAAAGCCTTGCAGGCTAGGCCTTTCAGGCGGGGACGATGCAGCCGTTGGCAGAATGGGAAAGCGAGGATGCACGTGGCATTCTGGGTTCATCCGAAAACTCGAGGAGACATGAGCATGGATGCCGTCAGGCCGTGGCTGCTGTTCGCGGCTACCGTCATATCCACTTGCGCCCATGCGCAATCCGTCGCAACCGACCCCGCTGCAACCGACACCACGCAACCACCGGCCTCGCTGATCGAGGCGATCACCCAGGGGGACCTGCTGCTCAATCTGCGGCCGCGCTGGGAGAACGTCGCTCAGGACAACAAGCCCGACCATGCCAACGCCCTGACCCTGCGCACGCTGCTGGGCTGGCGCACGCGGCCGTGGCACGGCCTGAGCCTCACACTGGAGGGCATCGACGTGTCGCACCTGGGCGATCGTGAGTACGCCACCACGCGTACCGATCCCCACTTCGCCCGCTATCCGATCGTCGCCGACCCGGATGACACGGACGTCAATCAGCTCTACCTCGATTACACCGGCGTCCCGGCGACGCGCGTGCGCCTGGGCCGGCAGTCGATCAAGCTGGATAACGTGCGCTTCGTCGGCAACGTCGAGTTCCGTCAGGTGATGCAGGTGTTCAACGCCGTGACCGTGGAGAACACCGGCCTGCCCAACACGCGGCTGATTGCCGGCTATCTGTGGCGGCAGAAGAACATCCTCGGCGACGAGCGCCATCTGGAGATGCCCATCTTCAATGCCCGCTACACCTGGCGGCCGGACAACGACGTGAGCGGCTACGCCTATCTGCAGGATCAGCCGGTCACCGGCCAGGTGCTGAACAACGTGCCGGGCAATAGCGGCTTCGACGACAACTCCAATCGCATCCTCGGTCTGCGCGCCAACGGCAGCCATGCCTTCAGCGATCGGTTCAAGCTGCAATACACTGCCGAATATGCCCGGCAGGATGACTATGCCGGCGGCGATTCGCGCATCGACGCCGACTACTGGCGCATCGGCGCCGGGCCGCAGCTCGGCGGCTGGTTCGCGCGCGTGGACTACGAGGTGCTGAGCAGCAACCGCGGCCGCTACGGCTTCCAGACCCCCATCGGCACCAATCACCTGTTCCAGGGCTGGGCGGATCAGTTTCTCACCACGCCGGCGCAGGGCATGCGTGACATCTACCTCAGCGCCGGCGGCAAGCTCGCCGGGCTCGGCATGCTCAGCGGACTGGGCATATATATGGAGGCGCACCGCTTCGAGTCCGATTTCGGCAACATCGACTTCGGCCGCGAATTCGATATCGGCCTGACCTATCCGTTGTGGAAGGGACTGACCGGCAAGATCGAATACGCGGACTACCGCGCGGGCGATGCGGTGCCCGGCGACAGCCTGGCCAACAAGGTCGACGTGCGCAAGTTCTGGCTCACACTCATCTATCAGTACTGATCGGATCGCTTCCTCTTTCGTCATCCCGGCGAAAGCCGGGATCCAGGTAGTCGCGCAAAGCCTGCTCTGTTTGCGCTGGGCCCCGGCCTCCGCCGGGGCGACGAGGCCTGCATCGGAACGACGAGGCATTCGCTGGGACGATGAAGTAGCCGCGGGCAACAATGCATACGTCATCCCGGCGAAAGCCGGGATCCAGTTCCGGGCTGGGCGTCGTACCTACCTGGCAGCTAGAATTGCGGATTCCACAACGACAATCACAACCGCCCCAAGGAGTCCGTCGATGAAATCCCTACTGCGCCGTGCCGCCGAGTGCACGGCGAAGGTGCTGCTGTGCTGTGCGCTGAGTGTGGCACCGGCCGTGGCGCAGGAAGTGACTCTGCGCGCTGCCAACGCCTTCCAGGAAGGCACCTACTATGCGAAGAACTTCGAGCGCTTCATCGAGAAGGTCAACGCGGAAGGCAAGGGCCTGGTCAGGATCCAGTACGTCGGCGGACCGAAGAGCATTCCGACCTTCGAGCTGGCCAATGCATTGCGCAACGGCGTGGTCGATCTGGCCAACACCACCACCTCCTTCACTGCGCCCATCGTTCCGGAAGGCATGGCGCTCAACTACAGCGACATGGGCATGGCCGAGCTGCGCCGCAACGGCGCGCTCGCCTACCTGAACACCATCTTCCAGAGCAAGGGGCTGTACCTGTTCGCGCGTACCGGCGAAGGCGTTCCGTACCACATCTACTCGAACAAGAAGATCACCAAGGCCGACCTGAGCGGCCTGAAGCTGCGCATCGCGCCGATCTATCGCGATTTCTTTCAGAAGCTGGGCGCCAGCGTGGTGCAGGTAGCGCCGGGCGAGGTGTACACGGCGCTCGATCGCGGCGTGGTGGACGGCTACGGCTGGCCATTGATCGGCATTTTCGATCTCGGCTGGCAGGAGCGTACCCGCTACCGGCTGGATCCGGGCTTCTACAACATCGAGCTGTCGGTGATCTGGAATTTGAAGAGCTGGCAGAAACTCACCTCGGCGCAGCGCCGCTTTCTCGAGCAGCAGGGCGCCTGGCTGGAGAGCCTGAACGCGGCCTATCCGGGCGACGGCGCAGCCGAGGACAAACGCCAGCGCGCAGCGGGCATCGAGGTGGTGGAACTCGATCCGGCGCAAGCCAGGGTTCTGCTGCGCACGGCCTACGACCAGGGTTGGGAAGGCGTGATCAAGGCCAGTCCCACGCACGGGCCGAAGCTGCGCCAGATGATGGGAGGGGAGAGGGATTGAGTACTTGCTCGATATCCAACGAAGCAGGATCAAAACGCATCTCCGACGTCCACCCTAGCGTCCAACCCGCGGTGTCTTTCGGACAACCCACGGTGTCATTCCGAGCGCGAGCGAGGAATCTTGACCAGGCCTGACTACCGACTCGATTCACTGCCCCGCATGCTCTACCAACGCCTGATGCAGGCATGCGGCGTTCTGGCCGCGCTGCTCCTGGGCAGCGTCGTGCTGCTGGTGAGCTACGACGTGATCGCGCGCAATCTCGGCGCGCGCAGCCTGCCGTGGATCGTGGAAGTGACCGAGTATGCATTGCCGCTCGCCACCTTCCTTGCCGCACCCTGGCTCATGTACCGCAACCAGCACATCCGTCTGGATCTGCTGGGCACGATCCTGCCCGCCGCGCTGCTGCGGCGTATCGACCGGCTGGCGGCGCTGC
>JAHCKU010000367.1 GCA_026125625.1 Burkholderiales bacterium
AGCTGCGATCTCCCCCAAACACCAGATGCAGTTGCTGTGTCCCGGATCCGGCCAGCACCGACCACTTGTGCAGGCCGATCAAATAGTCAGAGGTCATCGTTCGGCCGGATTTGATTTCCACCGCCATGAGGCCTGCGCCGTACTCCAGGAGCAGATCGATCTCATTGCCGACGTGGTCCCGCCAGAAGTACAAGTTCGAGCGCTGACCGTGGTTGTAGCGCACCTTCAGGAATTCGTTCACTACCAACGTTTCGAACAGTGCGGGGCGCGAGGGATGCACTGACATGTGCGCCTCATCCTGAATGCCGAGCAGCATCGCAGCAAGGCCAGTGTCGTGGAAGTATAGCTTGGGCGTCTTGACCAGACGTTTGCCGAAGTTGCGGTGATGCGGTTGCAGCAGAAAGACGACGTAGCTGGCCTCCAGGATGGAGAGCCAGGCACGTGCCGTCGGGTGGGAGATACCGCAGTCGTTGGCTAGGGAATGAAGGTTGAGCAACTGTCCGGTGCGTGCTGCGCACATTGCCACGAAGCGGCGAAACAGTGACAAGTCATGAATCGCCGACATCTGCCGCACATCGCGTTCCACATAGGTGGCGACATAGTCTGCATACCACCGGGACGGATCGAGGGGACGGTCGTAGATGGCAGGATAAAGGCCGCGCAGCATAAGCCTGTCCAGTTCGTCCTGCGCCAGGCCGGCTTCGGCAAGCTCGTAGAGCCCGAAAGGCAGCAACTGCACCGAGCCGACCCGGCCGGCGAGTGTCTGCGTGTTACCCACCATCAGACCGAACTGCTGCGAGCCGGTAAGGACGAACGCACCCATCTGCCGCTCGGCATCGACCCGCCCTTGAAGATAGGAGAAGATCACGGGGCAGCGCTGCGCTTCGTCGATCACCGCACCACCGGGAAAGCGTGCGAGAAAACCCCTTGGATCCCGCTCGGCCAGCGCCAATTCGTCGAGATCTTCCAGAGAAACATACGGCCTATCGGGGAAGGCAGCACGTGCGAGCGTGGTCTTGCCGGATTGGCGCGGCCCGGTCAGCGCAATCACCGGGTATCCGGCAGCGAGCTCGAGCAGGATAGCGTGAGCGTGTCGTGGGATCACTCTTACAAATTGAAGAATATTTTTTCAAATTGTAAGCAGTACCTGAACAGCCTGCAAGCGCCCCGCTACCCGCCCGCCACGCCCTGCGTGTTGACGTACAACGCGTATACGCTCCTGCTTGCCGCCATGAACAGGCGATCGCGATGCAGGCCACCGAAGCACACGTTCGCGCAGCGCTCGGGCAGATCGATGCGGCCGATCAGCCGCCCGTCGGGATTGAAGATCGCCACGCCGTCGAGCTCGGCGCTGCCCATCCCCCACCCCATCCACAAGTTGCCGTCGACGTCGCAGCGCATGCCGTCCGGCGTGCCTTCGCCGACATCGATCAGCTTGCGCCGATTGGTGATGCGCCGGCCACCGTCGACGACATCATAGGCATAGACGTTACGCGGAATGGTGCCCGATTCGACCAGATAGAGAATCGATTCGTCCGGCGAGAAGCACAGCCCGTTCGGCCGGTTGACCTCGCTTTCCAGCACGCTCATCCCGCCGTCCGGACCCACCCGGTAGACGTTCATCGGCAGCTCCTGCTGCGCACGCGCGCCTTCGTACCAGCTCAGCAATCCGAATGGCGGATCGGTGAACCAGATCGAGCCATCCGACTTCACCACCACGTCGTTCGGCGAGTTGAGCCGCTTGCCCTCGAAGCGCTCGGCGATGGTGGTGATGCTGCCGTCGTACTCCGTGCGTGACACTCTGCGCCCGCCGTGCTCGCAAGTGATCAATCGACCCTGGCGATCGCGCGTGTTGCCGTTGGCGAAGCCGGACGGCTTGCGGAACGCGCTCACGTAGCCGCTCTCCTCTTCCCAGCGCATGATGCAGTCGCCGGGAACGTCGCTCCACAGCAGATAGCGCCCGTCACCGAACCACACCGGCCCTTCCGCCCAGCGGAATCCGTGCGCGATACGCTCGACGGACGCCAGCTTGAGCCGATACTTGTCGAAGCTCTGATCGATGATCCGGACTGCCGGGTCGGGGTAGCGCTGGCAGGGCTGCCAGGCAAGCGGTTGATCGTCGTGTCGCATCTCTCTCCTCCTCGCTTCGATTCCTGCGCGCGGCCGTCTTCATTCCGTTCGACTACTGCATCTTCATCCCCAGGCGCTGCGCCAGCTTGTGCAGGTTGCTGGCATCGACCTTCAGCTGGCGCGCGGCCTGCGACCAGTTGCCGCTGCTGGCCGCGAGCGCATCGCGAATCGCCTGACGCTGAGCGGCTTGCATCATATCGCGCAGTGGCGCAATTCGTGGCATGTCTGCATCCGCACCGGCAGTCGAACGATCCGCAATGCGGGCTGCCGCCAGGTCCATCGCATCCAGGTCGAGCAGCACAGGCTCCAGCGTCACGATGTCCGTGCGTCTGGCCCCACGACTCAGCGCCTTGAGAGCGGCCCGGCTGATGACGTGCTCCAGCTCGCGCACGTTACCCGGCCAGGCGTGGGCCATGAGGGCGTCGAGGGTCTGGTCGCTGAGGAGCAGCGGCGGCTGCCCGGTCTCGGCCGCCTGGCGGCGGAGGAAGTGCTCGACGAGCCCCGGCAGGTCCTCGGGCCGGTCGCGCAGGGCCGGGACGCGCACCTCGAGCACGGCCAGGCGGAAGAGGAGGTCCTCGCGGAAGAGGCCCTGCCGGACGAGCGCCTCGAGGTCCTTGTGGGTCGCCGCGATCACGCGCACGTCGAACGTCCGCGTGCGCTGCCCGCCGAGCCGGCGCACCTCGCCGTCCTGCAGGACGCGCAGGAGCTTGGCCTGCATGGCGGGCGACATGTCGCCGACCTCGTCGATGAACAGCGTGCCGCCGTGGGCGCGGGCGAACAGGCCGTCGCGCGCGCGGTCGGCGCCGGTGAAGGCGCCCTGCTCGTGGCCGAAGAGCTCCGCCTCGAGCAGCGAGTCGGCCAGCGCGGCGCAGTTCTCCGAGACGAACGCCCCGGTGCGGCGGGAGCGGCGGTGGATCGCCCGCGCCACCAGCTCCTTGCCCGACCCCGTCTCGCCCCGCACGAGCACCGGCAGGGCGCTCCGCGCCACACGGTCGATCCGGTCGGCCAGGGCCCGCATGGGCGGGCTGTCGCCCACGAGCCCGTCCTCGATCGTGAAGGAGGCTGCCCCGCCGCTCTTGCGCTCGTCGATCACGTTCCACCTCGTCCCGTCGTCTCGTCGCGCGGCCCGCCGCCGCGTCTGCGGCCGGACGGTGCGAAGGGCGTGCCCTGTCCGCTCACGAGACGGAGATGGCTGAAACGAAGGGACTTGAGCGTGCGGGAGCCGCCCGGCGCCTTTTCTTACTCTTTTCGATCAGGGCCACGGCGGCGGTTCGGCGGTGGGCCGGACCGGTTCGCCGCGGGGCAGCGGCTGCCCGTCGTGTCGAGTTCGGAGGTTCACCACAGAGGAAACAGAGGAGCAGAGGTCCATCGAGGGTTCAACCGGCCGGGTCCAGCCGCCATGGACCCTCTCACCGCGGTCACCGCTCGATCGGATCAGGAGACGTCACCTCCCTGGCCGGTGGGACGTCGTGGGCGTCGTCTGCCCCCCGTTT
>JAHCKU010000368.1 GCA_026125625.1 Burkholderiales bacterium
GACAGGGAGCGGTCGTGGCTGGGTGGCAGTGGCGCGCAGATGCGGGCGAGCGGTTTCGCGGACAGGCGCGTAGCATAACCGAAGGGGCACCAGCCCAGTTCACAGGAGAATTCGGCATGAGCGATCAGGATATGTCGCAGGAAGGGGTCCGGCAGGCAGCCAGTGATCTCGTCACTTCCGGCGAGGACATCCGGGAGCGGATGCGCGAGCTGACCCTGGAGGCGCTGCAGACGCATCGCCTCGACCTGCACGGCATGCGTGCGGTCATGCGTGCGCTCACCGAAGGCATCAGCCTGGGTGCGCAGCAGCGCGGCGGCGAGGTGCGCGAAGCGCTGTCGGAGGCCTTTGCCGGCATGGACCAGGCCGTGAGCAAGGCGGCGCAGGCGTCCAGCCTGGCACTCAAGGAGATGGCTGCGCGCGGACGCGAGTTCACTGATAGCGAGCTCAGACAGGGCCTGGACCGGATGCGCTCGATGGAGGACGATCTGCTCGGCGCGGTGCGGCAGATCACCCACGCCACGGGCGGAGCGGTCAAGACCGAGTGGGAGAGTCTGTCCCAGCACGCGCAGCACGCCGGTACCGACACCGGACGGGTGGTGGCGCAGACCTTGCGCGATTTCTCCGCGCGCGTGACCAGTGCCATGGGCGACGGCGCGATGGCCGGTGTGGACGCAGCCCGCCAGTTCGGCGAGCGCTTTGCCGGGATGACCAGCGGCATCCTGGCCGGCATGTCCGAGGCGCTGCGTAAGGGACGCGACGACAAGCCCTAGCCGGCGTTGCACTGACTGCTAGGCGCCTTCGGCCGCTATCCGGATAATGCGCCGATGCTCAGTGACGCCCTTCATGCCATACGCGACCTGCCCAGGTTGCACGAAATTGCCTCGGTACTGATCCGCCACGGCTTCGGTGATCTGGTCGGCCGCGCCGGCATTACCGGCGCCCTGGAGCGTGCCGGACAGGCGCTGCGTGGCGGCACACCTGCCGGGCCGGTGCTCAAGCTCAGCGCCGCTGCCCGCGCGCGCATGGCCCTGACCGAGCTCGGCCCGACCTTCGTCAAGCTCGGACAGGTGCTGGCCACTCGCGTCGATCTGCTGCCGCCGGATTGGATCAGCGAGTTCGAGCGCCTGCAGAGCGAAGTTCCGCCGGTGCCGTTCGAGACCCTTCTGCCGCAGCTGGAACAGGCACTGGGCGCCTCACCGATGGAATTGTTCCGCGACGTGCAGACCACGCCGCTGGGCGCCGCCTCCATTGCCCAGGTGCATGCGGCCACGCTGCACGACGGCACGCCGGTGGTGCTCAAGATCATGCGCCCCGGCATCCGGCCGAAGATCGATGCCGATCTGCGCATCCTCGGCAGCCTCGCCGCCCTGGTGGAAGGAGAGATGCCCGAGGTGCGGCGCTTCCAGCCGGTGCGCGTGGTGGCCGAGTTCAGCCGTTCCATCCAGCGCGAGCTGGACCTGTCGCTGGAGGCGCGCGCGCAGCAGCGTTTCGCCGAGAACTTCGCCGGCGACCCGGACGTCGTGATCCCGCGCGTGTACTGGGAATACACGCATCACAGCGTCAACGTCCAGCAGCGCATCGAGGGCATCCCCGGCACCGATCTGGCCGCCCTCGAGCAGGCCGGCCTGGATCGGCACGTGCTGGCGCGCCGTGGCGCCGATGCGGTGCTGAAGATGATTCTCGAGCACCGCTATTTCCACGCCGATCCGCATCCCGGAAACGTGTTCTACCTGCCGGGCAACCGTCTGGCGATCATCGACTTCGGCATGGTCGGACGCCTGAGCGCCGAGCGGCGCCGGCAGATCATCGACATGCTCTCCGGGCTCACGCGACGCGATGAAGGCGATGTGGTCGAGGTGCTGCTCGACTGGGTGCGCGACGGCGAGGTGGACGAGGCGCGCCTGGCGAGCGACGTCGGTGATCTGATCTTCGATTACGAGAGCCTGGCCCTGAAGGACGTGCGTCTGGCGGCGCTGCTGCAGGAAATCGCCGCAATCATGCGCCGCCATTCGATCGTCATGCCCTCGGACCTGGCCATGCTGTTCAAGGCGCTGATCTCGCTGGAGGGGCTCGGCCGCCGCCTCGACCCGGACTTCCAGCTGGTGGCGCACATGACCCCCTTCCTGCAGCGCCTGATCGCGCAGCGCTACCGTCCGCACGCGCTGCTCGGCAGCGGGCGCCGCCACCTGCTGGAGCTGGCGAACGTGGCCGGGCGCATGCCGCGCGATGTGCGGCAAGTGCTCAAGTCGCTGCGGCGCGGGCACTTCAAGCTGGAGATGGACCTCAAGCGGCTGGACCGTTTCGGTCATCAGCTCGACCGTAGCGCCAACCGCCTCACCGTCGGCATCATCACCGCCGCGCTCATCGTCGGCTCCTCGATCGTCATGACCGTGCATGGCGGGCCGACCCTGTTCGGCCTGCCGCTGTTCGGGTTTCTCGGTTTCCTGCTGGCCTTCTTCGGCGGGGTATGGCTGCTGCTGTCGATCTGGCGTTCCGGGCGCCATTGACCGTCGCCGGACGAATGATTCCGGAGTCCTGGGCCGGTTCGTTATAATCCTGTTTTTGCAAGCATTCAGAGGGAAGAGATGCCAATCTACGAATACCGCTGCGGCAGCTGCGGATTTGAGAAGGAGTATCTGCAAAAGCTCAGCGACGCTCCCATCACCGACTGCCCGTCCTGCGGCCAGGCCGCAATGAGCAAGCTGGTGTCCGCCGCCGGCTTTCAATTGAAGGGAAGCGGCTGGTACGTGACCGACTTCAAGAACGGTTCCAAGCCCGCGGCGCGCAACAGTGAAAGCAAGGACGCAGCGCCGGCGGACGGCAAAGGGGAATCCAAGGGAGAGTCGAAAGGAGAGTCGAAGTCGGATTCGAGCGACCCTGCGCCGGCCAGCGGCGCGGCCTGTCAGTAGGCGCTGCCGACCCCGGACGCATCCCCTGCAGCAGCCCGGGCGCGCGGCGCCGGTGCCTGCTCCCCCAACCGCCGGCATGCAGCGAATGTGCCGGCACCCGAGATATTCCTGAAGAACCTTCACGATGCGCACCGAGTACTGCGGACTGATCGACACACGTTTCCTGGGCCAAACCGTCACGCTGTTCGGATGGGTGCATCGCCGCCGCGACCACGGTGGCGTCATCTTCATCGACCTGCGCGATCGCGAGGGGCTGGTGCAGGTGGTAATCGATCCGGACACGCCGCAGACCTTCCATACCGCCGATCGGGTACGCAACGAGTACGTGGTGCGCGTGCAGGGCCGGGTGCGGGAGCGTCCAGCCGGTACCGTCAATCTCAACCTGACCAGCGGTGCCATCGAGGTGCTGGCCCAGGACATGGAGATCCTCAACGCCTCGCTCACGCCGCCGTTCCAGCTGGACGAGGAAACCCCGGGCGAGAACGTGCGCCTGGAGCATCGCGTGATCGATCTGCGCCGGCCGGAGATGCAGCGCAACCTGCGCCTGCGCTACCGGGTGGCGATGGCGGTGCGGCGCCATCTCGACGCGCACGGCTTCATCGACGTGGAAACGCCGATGCTGACCAGGTCCACTCCGGAGGGCGCACGCGATTTCCTGGTCCCCAGCCGCATGCATGCCGGGCAGTTCTACGCGCTGCCGCAG
>JAHCKU010000369.1 GCA_026125625.1 Burkholderiales bacterium
GCCGGTCGACGAGCTCGGCCTGGCAGCCCTGGCGGAAGCCGCATTCGTTGCCGGTGGGCTGGGCAAGCACAGCATCGACGAGCTCAATCGCATCATCGCCGGACGTACCGTCGGGCTCGGCTTCGAAGTCGAGGACGATGCTTTCGTATTGAGTGGTCGCACCACGCCCGGCGACCTGCTGCTGCAGCTGCAATTGCTGGCAGCATACGTGGCCGATCCCGGCTACCGGCCGGAAGCGCTGGCCAAGTTCCGCCAGAGTCTGCCACAGCGTTATCAGATGCTGGCGCGCACGCCGATGGGCGTGCTGCGCAAGGACGTCGCGCGCTTTCTGCGCAGCGGCGACCCGCGCTTCGGCTTCCCCGAGCAGGACGTGCTCGCCGCGCGCACGTTCGATGAACTGCGCGCGGTGCTGGAAGCACCCCTGAAGGATGGCTATCTGGAGCTGACCCTGGTCGGTGACTTCGACTTGCAGCAGGCAATCGACGCCGCGGCCGCAACCTTCGGCAGCCTGCCCACGCGCGCAGCGGCCAAGCCGCCGTTCACCACCGAGCGCCGCGTACGCTTTCCCGCGGCCAGCGAGGCGGTGGTGCGTTTCGCGTACGACACCAACGACCCGCGGGCGCTGGCCGCGGTGTACTGGCCGACCACAGACTTCTCCAAGGTAAGCGAGGTGCGACGGCTGTTCGTGCTGGCCAAGGTGCTGGGCAACCGCGTGCTGGAGCGCATGCGCAACGTCCAGGGTCTGACCTACACCGCGCAGGGCGATCATGCGCCGAGCCAGGCGTTTCCCGGTTATGGAGTCGTGTACGCCGTGGTGGATGCGCCGCCTGACAAGGCGGAGGAACTGGCGCAGGAGATTCGCGCCATCGGCAACGACCTCTACCGCGACGGCATCAGCGAAGACGAGCTGGAGCGCGCGCGCAATCCGGTGGTGAGCGAGCTGAAGAAGCTGCTGGAAACCAATGCCTATCTGCTGTCGGGCATCATCAGCGGCTCTCAGGAACGGCCGGAGCGGCTCGAGCGCGCAAAGACCAGTGTGAGCGAGCTGTCGTCGCTGACGGTGCAGGACATCAATGCCGTGGCGCGCAAGTATCTTGCGCCGCAGGCTGCGCTCCCGGTGATCATCGTGCCGCGCGTCACCGCTGCAGTCGCGCCCACCACCGGATCAGCGCCACCGCACTAGGCCGGAAGCCGACCCACCCGCTCAGCCCGCCGGCCGGCCCTTGATCGCATCGGTGAGCGAGGACATCAGATCCACCGGAAACACGATGGTGTTGCTGCGATCGCCGGCGATGACGGTGAGCGTCTGCAGATAGCGCAGCTGCATCGCTTCCGGCTGGGCCGAGAGCGTACGTGCCGCTTCCAGCAGCTTCTGCGAGGCTTGCAACTCGCCCTCGGCCAGGATGATCTTGGAGCGCCGCTCACGCTCGGCCTCGGCCTGGCGGGCCATGGCGCGCGCCAGGTTCTCACTCAAGTCGATATGCTTGATCTCGACGTTGGAGACCTTGATGCCCCAGGCATCGGTCTGCTGATCGAGGGTCGCCTGGATGGCCAGATTGAGCTTCTCGCGCTCGGATAGCATCTCGTCCAGCTCGTGCTTGCCCAGCACCGCGCGCAGCGTGGTCTGCGCCAGCTGGCTGGTGGCCACCAGATAGTTCTCCACCTGGATGATGGCCCGCTCCGGATCGACCACACGGAAATAGACCACCGCGTTGACCTTGACGGAGACGTTGTCCTTCGAGATCACGTCCTGCGACGGCACGTCCATGGTCACGGTGCGCAGGTCCACCTTCACCATCTGTTGAATGCCGGGAATCACGATCACCAGGCCGGGGCCTTTCACTTTCCAGAAGCGCCCCAGCTGGAACACCACGCCGCGTTCGTACTCGCGCAGGATCCGAACCGCATAAAACAGCACCGTGACAACGAGTACGACCAGAATCGTTCCGCTCAAGCCTTCCATGCTCAGTCTCCTGTCTGCTGTGGTGGGTCGTCTTTCGCTGCGGCCGCGTGCGCAGGCAGGGGCTCGACGGTCAGCGTAAGGCCGTCGATCGCAACTACGCGCACCTTCTGATTGGAATGCAGGGGTGCATCGCTATTGACGCGCCACAGCTCACTGTGGACTTGTGCCCAGGATTCACCGTCGCGTTGCGCCACCACCTCTCCGGTAGCGCCGAGCAGCTGCTCGCGGCCGCTGACCACCGGTTGCTTGCGTGAACGCAGCACCGTGCCCAGCACGAACACGAAGAAGACCAGGCTGGCGAGCGCCAGTGCGCCAATCAGGGGCCAGGGAATGTCGTAGCCGGGCATGTCGGTGTCGATGAGCAGGATGGAACCGATGACGAATGCAATGGTACCGCCTATGCCCAGTGCACCATACGAGGTGACGAACAATTCCGCGGCCATGAAGCCGATGCCGAGCGCGATCAGCGCCAGCCCCGCATAGTTGACCGGCAACATCTGAAATGCGTACAGCGCCACCAGCAGGCTGACCGCACCGATCACCCCGGGGAAGATCATCCCAGGGCTGTAGAACTCGAGCAGCAGCCCGTAGAACCCGATCAGCAGGAGGATGTAGGCCATGCTCGGATCGGTGATCACTGCCAGCAGCCGGCTGCGCCAGTCGGGATCCACGCGCACGACCTCGGCGTCCCTGGTGCTCAGCACCTGCTTTGCGCCCGGCACTTCCACACTGCGTCCGTCCACCTGCGCCAGCAGATCGGTCACGTCCGTGGCGAGCACATCGATCACCTTGATGGCAAGCGCCTCTTCCGCAGGCAGGCTCACCGCCTCGCGCACCGCCCTTTCCGCCCATTCCGCGTTACGACCACGCAGCTGGGCCAGTCCCTTGATGTAGGCGGTTGCGTCCGACACTGCCTTGCGGCTCATGGCATCGCTGGATGGAAGATCTCGATCTTCGGTTGTGCGTGGCTTGTCGCCATCCTTGTCTCCAGTTGCGGGCTTCGAGGGCTCACGCTCACCTGGCTGCCCCGGCTTCGGACCATCGCCGCCGATCTGCACCGGGGTGGCCGCACCGAGATTGGTGGCCGGGGACATCGCCGCGATGTGACTCGCGTACAGCAGATAGGTTCCCGCGCTCGCGGCGCGTGCGCCGCTCGGGTGCACGAACATCGCCACCGGCACCGGCGAGGCGAGGATGTCCTTGATCATGCGGCGCATCGACAGGTCCAGACCACCGGGCGTATCCATCTGCACCACCACCAGCTGGGCGTCCTGATCGGCCGCCTTGCCCAGGCCGCGGCTGAAGTAGTCCGCCGTGGCAGGGCCGATCGCACCGTCGATGGTGAGCACGATCACGGGCCGCTGCGCCGCCACGTTGGCGCTCATCAAGCAGAACAGGCATACAAGGAAGGCAGCAAAGCGGCGCATGAAGGGAATGTCATCTGCCGATGGACTATAGGCGACTATAGCGAGTTACATGCCGGCACGCATGAAGTGTGGATCACCCGGCATGATCGGATTGCATGGGCTGCAATTGCGGTATCCCCGAGGCATTCTCGCTTACAATCGGTTCGCCCACACCCGGACGGAGAAGAAGTCG
>JAHCKU010000037.1 GCA_026125625.1 Burkholderiales bacterium
ATCCCGCTGCGCCACGGGCAGGTGATCACGATCGACGGGGCGGTCGAGCTGCGCGTCGCCATGGTCCGCAGCGCGGCGCTCGACCTGCCCGAGCTCGAGCCGATCGACCTCATCGTCCCGCCGCCGCCGCAGGACGACGGCCTGTTCGCCGCGCGCGTGTGGCTGCGCACCGTCCTCCTGGGGCTCGAGCGGGCCGACCGCACGGGGATCCTGCGCCTGGTCGTCGACGGCCAGGCGGCGGCGATCACGTTCGACGGCGGCCGGGTGGTCGACGCCGCCTGCGGCGACCTCGTCGGCCTGGCGGCGCTGGAGCAGGTGCGCACGGGCACCTCGGGCGCGTGGCGCTTCGAGGCGCGGCGCGTCGTGCGCCCGGGCCCGCTCGACCTGTCGATCCGCGAGTTCCTGCGCGTGGGCTACTGGGAGCTGGCCCGCCGCCGGGCGACGCGCAGCGACGCCGGCACGAGCCCGGCCTAGCCCTCGGCCCCATCCAATGACCGACGCGTACCACGAGCCGCGCGAGGAGCTGCGGCAGGAGACGATCGAGCGCCACCGGGCGGTGCGGTCGATCATCGAGGAGCTCGAGGCCGTCGACTGGTACGACCAGCGCGTCGACGCCAGCCGCGACGAGGAGCTCAAGGCCGTCCTGGCCCACAACCGCGACGAGGAGAAGGAGCACGCCGCGATGGTGCTGGAGTGGCTGCGACGGCACGACGCCAATTTCGATGAGCAGCTGCGCAACTACCTCTTCGCCGAAAAGCCGGTCCCGGAAAGGGAGGCGGAAGTCGCGCGAGAAGAGATCGGGGCAAAGCAAGTGCAGAGCAATGGATCGCTCGGCATCGGCAGCCTGCGCGAATGAGGGCGTGCGGTTCGCCGCCTCCGCCTTCATAGATTGAGTAAGGCGGGATCGCCGCCCTGGGCAGTGATGTTCACGGACAACGCGCGTTCGGTTGCGTAGCGCAGCAACGTGTGCGGCCCGCCAGCCTTGGGCCCGGTCCCGGACAGGCCTTCTCCGCCAAAGGGCTGGACGCCGACGACCGCACCGATGATCGAGCGATTGACGTAGCAGTTGCCGGCAGGAACCAGGGCGCGGATCTCGAGCACGAAGGATTCCACCCGACTGTGGATGCCCAGGGTCAGGCCGTAGCCGCGCGCAGCGAACTTGCGTGCAACCTCGGGCAAGGCATCGCGATCGTAGCGATGGATGTGGAGGATCGGGCCGAACACCTCGCGCTCGAGGAAGTCCGGCGTCGGTATTTCCGCCATCACGGGTGCAAAGAAATGTCCGCGGTCGCGCAGACCACCGATGTCCTTCACGTGAAGGATCTTCGCTTCCCGCCGCAGTCTGTCGACATGCGCATCGAGCGCTTCGCGCGCCTGCGCATCGATCACCGGCCCGATGTCGGTCGCCGGGTCCGCGGGATCACCGACGACCAGCGCATCGAGCGCACCGATCAACGTCTCCAGCATCGAGTCGGCCGTTTCGTCGGGCAGGAACAGCACGCGCAGCGCCGAACAGCGCTGCCCCGCCGAACCGAAGGCCGAGAGCATCACGTCGTCGACCACTTGCTCCCGAAGCGCGGTGGTGTCGACGAACATGCCGTTCAGCCCGCCGGTTTCGGCAATGAACGGGATGATGGAACCCGGCCGCGCAGCGATCGTGCGGTGGATACTCGCCGCCGTATCGGTGCCGCCGGTGAAGGCAATGCCGTCGATGCCGGGATGTGCGGTGATGCGCGGTCCGATCGCGGAACCGTCTCCCGGCACCAGCGCCAGCAGGTCTGGATCCAGGCCCGCCTGGTGGAACAATCGCACTGCCTCGGCCGCGATCAGCGGCGTCTGCTCGGCGGGCTTGGCGATGACCGCGTTGCCGGCGGCAAGCGCTGCAGCGATCTGGCCAGTGAAGATGGCGAGCGGAAAATTCCACGGCGAGATGCAGCCGAACACGCCCCGGCCGTGCAACTCGAGCTGGTTGGTCTCGCCCACTGGGCCGGGCAAGGTCACCGGTCCCGCGAACTGCTGCTCGGCGAGCCCGGCATAGTAGCGGCAGAAGTCGATGGCCTCGCGCACTTCTGCCACGCCGTCGTTCAGCGTCTTGCCCGCCTCGCGGGCAAGGAGCGCGATCAATCCGTCCATCCCGGTTTCCAGCGCATCACCCATCGCGCGCAGCACACGTGCGCGGTCCGGACCTCCGATCCTGTCCCACCGCGGTTGCGCCGCCCTTGCGACCGCAATGGCCGCATCGAGCTGGCTGGCATTGGCCACGAAGACGGCGCCGACTTCGCGGCCGTCGTGCGGGGAGCGGACGACCATCGGTGCGCCTTCCCGCCGCAGGATGCCGCCAATGATCGGTCCGGCCGTGAACGACTCGCTTTCGACCCGTTGCTGCATGCGAGCTGCAACGGCTCGCGCCTTGGCCGTGCCGTAGTCGCGTCCGAACGGATTCATGCGTGTAGAGCCATAGATGTGCGCAGGTGCCGGAATGCGCGAATGGCGGTCGGGCCTGGCCGCGACCAGTGCGACCGGGTCGGCGACGATCCGCTCGGCCGGCACGTCTTCATTCAGCAGGGAGTGAACGAAGCTGGTGTTCGCTCCATTCTCGAGCAGGCGGCGGACCAGGTAGGGCAGCAGTTCCTCATGACCGCCGACCGGCGCATAGGCGCGCAGGCGCAATTTTCCGTAGCGCGCTTCGGCGGCGCGATAGAGCGCCTCGCCCATGCCGTGCAGCCGCTGATGTTCGATGGTGACGTCCGCCTCGTTGGCCATGTGACGCACGGCGACCAGCGTATGGGCATTGTGGGTGGCGAACTGCGGATAGAGGTGGGGCGCGGCATCGATCAGCGCCCGAGCACAGACCAGATAGCCGAGGTCGGTCGCAGCCTTGGTGGTGAACACCGGATAGTCGGGGCGCCCGGCGATCTGCGCGCGCTTGATCTCGCTGTCCCAATAGGCACCCTTCACCAGCCGGACCATGATTCGCCGCCCGGTCGATCGCGCCAGGTCGGCCAATGCCTCGATCACGGCCGGGCCGCGTTTCTGATAGCCCTGGACGACGATGCCGAGTCCGGTCCAGCCTGCAAGCTGCGGCGTGCGCGCCAGGCGATCGAACAGCTTCAGCGAAATGGTCAGCCGGTCGGCTTCTTCGGCGTCGATGGCGAAGTTGAGATCATGTCTGGCAGCGATATCGGCGAGCCTCGACAGGCGCGGATAGAGCTCCTCCCATACCCGCGTCTCCTGCGTCGCTTCGTAGCGCGGGCTGAGTGCCGACAGCTTGACCGAGACTCCATGCCCGAGCTCGGGTCCTTCGCCCGCGGATGACTTGCCGACCGCGTCGATGGCATCGGTATAGAGGCTCTCGTAGCGCTCGGCATCGGCAGCGGTGCGGGCGCCTTCGCCGAGCATGTCGAATGAACAAAGGAATCCTTCCTTGTTCGCGCGCGCAATTGCAGATTCGATGGTTCGGCCGAGCACGAACTGCTCGCCCATGATCCGGACCGCAGTGGCCACGGCATTGCGGATCACCGGCTCGCCGATGCGGCCGGCGAGCCGCTTCAGCCACGCCGACAGCTCGCGCCGGGGTTCGTCGTCCACGTCGATCAGCCGGCCGGTCAGCATCAGACCCCAGGTCGAGGCGTTGACGAACAGGCTGTCGGACTGCCCCAGATGACGGGCCCAATCGGCCGAACCGATCTTCTCGGCGATCAGCCGGTCGCGGGTTTCGGCATCGGGTGTGCGCAGCAAGGCCTCGGCAAGGCACATGAGTGCCAGGCCTTCCTGCGTCGCCAAAGAAAACTCCTGAAGGAAGCTCTCCACCACGCCCTGGCGCCTGGCCGAGGCACGCGCTGCCTCGACCAGCGTGATCGCCTCGTCGACGATTGCGGCGCGCTGGTCGATCCGGAACGGTTGGGCAGCGAGCAGACCGGCGATGGCCTCGGCTTCGTCGCGATACTTGATGTCGTCGAGAGCGTCCCACGAACCAGGCTCAGGGTTTCTCATCTTTGACCCTCTGGCGCAGCCTCCCGTCCGCCTGATGCAGGTATTCGGAAGGAGATAGAGGCCATAGCGTAGCCATAGTTCTCATCGTCATCCAGATCGGTCGAGGAAAACTGTTTATCGATGTAGACGCTTCCGCAAGTATTGCTACAATGTGCGCGGGTTTGCCCCTTACTGCTTACTGAAACAGTGTTGGCAATGCATAGCGCATTCACATACCCCTTCGGAACGTCGCGTAGCGCCCAGCGCCGCAATGTTCTGTTGCTGGTGGTTGCGCTATGCCTGTGGATGCTGGCGTCCGCGACGCACATCCACACCGGTGACGATCACGGTACGCCGGGTAAGCCCCCGGTAACGTGCAGCGTCTGTTTGTTCTTGTCTGCCGGCGCGGCGCCGCCCATGCAGCATGCGCTGCCGGCGCTGGTACGCGTGGTGAGCGTAGTCCATGCGACTTACGCCCCATTACCGCCTGCCTCAAGTGTCTACTCGTTCTATCTCAGCCGGGCTCCTCCGGCTGCCTGAGTCCCCGTTGTTCTTCCTGTAGCGCTCCTGCACCGCGTATGCGGCGCGGTGAGGCGCGTGGATTGTCGCGTCCGTTGTTCGTATCGCACATCGGTCTACACGGCAGGCGTGGTGCTGCCTGCTGCGCGCGCAGCGATGAACGGCGTTACCCGACGACTCCGTACGGCGATTTCTGAATTTCTTTACAAGAACGAGGATACGGTATGGATTCGCAACATCGTCATCGCCCATTGGCGCTGATCATTCGGGCACTTCTGGGGGTGCCGGTCGCAGGGGTCGCCTGCGTGACTCAGGCGGCAGACGCTGTCGGAGAGGAGCGGGCACTGCCTCCCGTCTATATCTCGGCAACGGCCATCGAGGAAGATCCCGAGAACATTGCCGCGCCATTCAGCGTACTCGAGGGTGAGCGGCTCTTCGAACGCATTCAACCCACACTCGGGGACATGCTCGACGGCATGCTGAGCGTGCATTCCGACACCTTCGGCGGCGGCGCTTCGCGGCCGGTGATCCGGGGGCAGACCGCACCGCGCGTCAAGGTGCTTTCGGACAGCGCCTCGCTGCTCGATGCATCCGATATTTCCCCCGATCACGCCGTCACGGCGGAGCCGCTGCTGATCGACAGGGTGGAGGTACTGCGTGGGCCGGCGACGCTGTTGTATGGGAGCGGCGCGATCGGCGGCGTCGTCAACATACTGGACAGAAAGATCCCGACCGCCAGACCGGAGAAGCGGATCGAGGGTTCGATCGCGGTGCGGGGCGCAACGGTCTCGCGCGAGAAGGCGGCTGCCGCGGAGTTGACCGCACAGGCGACCGAGAACCTGGTCTTGCACGTGGAGGGTATGTTCCGCGACGCGGACAACTATCGGGCACCTGACTGGAACGAGTCGCGGGTCGACGGAACGTACGCCAAGTCGGGCAGCGGCAGTGTTGGCCTGTCCTGGGTGACGGACAACGGCTATATCGGGCTCGCGTATACCTATCGCGACGATGACTATGGGGTGCCGGGACACAACCATGAATACGAGAGCTGCCACCCGCACGGCAGCGCCTTGCATTGCGACGCGCACGACGAGGACGAGGACGATCATGACCACGACCATGAGCATGATCACGCCGAGGCGCCCTCGATCGACCTGTTGAGCAGGCGGCTGGACCTGCGCGGCGAGATGAGGGATCCGTTCGCCGGCGTAGAGCGCATTCGTTTGCGCGCGAGCTATACGAACTACCGCCATCATGAGATCGAAGAGGACGAGATCAGCACCACGTTCCGCAACAAGGGCTATGACTCGCGAGTCGAGGTGCAGCATGCCCCCATCGTCGGGTGGCGTGGAGTGGTCGGTGCCCAGTACGCCAACACGGAATTCAGCACCGCCGGTGAGGAGGCGTTCATGCCGACCGTGAAGACCGACACCGTCGGCCTGTTCGTGGTGGAGCACTACGAGCTGACGGATGCCTGGCACTTCGAGGTGGGGGCGCGCCAGGAGTGGCTGAGGCACCGGCCGACGAACGATCCACGCGACCGGCCGAAATTCAGCGACTCTGCAACATCCGTATCGGCTGCAGCCGTCTGGGAGGTCATGCCGAAGTATTTCCTCACGCTGTCCGGAACGCGTTCGGAGCGCCTGCCGCATGCACAAGAGCTGTATGCGCGCGGTATCCACCTGGCGACCAACACCTTCGAGTGCGGCCTCGTCGAGCATCCGTTGACCTGCGGTGGTCTCGAGAACAATGCCGATATCGAAACCGAGACGTCGAACAACGTCAGGCTGTCTCTACGCAAGAGCGCGGGTAATCTGACCTTCACCGTGGGCGGCTTCTACAACAAGGTCGACGACTACATCTTCGCGCGCACTCTCGATCAATTCGAAGACTTCCGCCTGATCAAGTACACGCAGCGGGATGCGACGTTCAGGGGGCTGGAGGCCGAGGCAAGCTACCGCTTCACGGGTAACTTCTCAGCGACGGTCTTTGGCGACTACGTCCGCGCCAAGCTCGACGAGGGCGGCAATCTTCCGCGCATTCCAGCGGCGCGTTACGGTGTACGCCTGAACGCGAACGTCGGCAACTACGGCGGTGAAGTGGAGTTCTACCGCGTCAACAAACAGAAAGACATCGCCGACCATGAAATCGAGACGCCCGGCTACAACATGCTCAATTTCACCGTCAGCTACAGCTTGCCGGGGAGATTGGGCTACAGCGTGTTCCTGCGCGGAAGCAACCTGCTGGACGAGCAGGTGTTCAACCACAGCTCGTTCCTGGCAAACGTGGTGCCGTTGCAGGGTCGCAGTCTGAGTCTTGGTGCGCGTATGTCGTTCTGAAACAGGCATGGCCCCGGCGAAGTGGATCCGGGGCCGCCTCCTCAGGCGTCCCGGTGCGCCTGCGTGACCTTGACGATGGTGAGCCGGCGTTCGTGGCCTTCGCGGTCGGGCCAGAGGATCGATTGTCCCTCGCGCAGTCCGATCAGGCCGGCGCCCACGGGAGTCAGGATGGAAATGCGCCCGGCCGAGATGTCTGCGGTCTTGGGATAGACGAGCTGCACGGTGCGGCTGGCGCCGCTTGCCTCGTCGGTGAATTCGACGGTCGCATGCATGGTGACGACGTCGGACGGTATGCGCCCGGCCTCGTAGATGGTCGCGCGTGCAATCTCGCCCAGCAGCATATCGCTGACCTGCGGCAGGCTCGCCTGGATGCCGATCGCGAGATTCGTGAGGGCATCGGCTTCACTATCGATCATATGGATAGGCGGCCGCTTGGTCGCCTCGGTGGTGCTGGTCATGGTGTTGGCTCCCAGATATCGGCATCCGCCAGTGTGTTTTGGCGCTGGTTCATGATGAATGGTCGAGCGGGAGTGCGTGAAGCGATCCCCGCTCGACGGCGTTCGACAGCTCGAATCCCTGTCTCAATCGGCAGTGGCAGGCGCGCCTGCCTTCTTCGGTGCACCCGTGCGCCGGGCACCGAAGGTCAGTGGCCTGTCACCATCCTTGTCCTTGATCCGGGTCGGCAATCCCATTCGATCGAGGAGCTGGAGGAAGGGGCGTGGTGGCAGCTCCTCGACATTTGCCATGGTACCGACATCCCATTCACCGTTGGCGATCAGGATGGCAGCAGCCACGGGCGGCACGCCGGCCGTGTAGGAAATGGCCTGACTGCCGACCTCGCAATAGGCTTGCGCATGATCGGCCACGTTGTAGATGAAGACTTCGTGCTTCTTCCCGTCCTTGACACCCTTCACCACATCGCCGATGCAGGTCTTGCCGGTGTAGTCGGGCGCGAGCGATGAGGGATCGGGCAGCACTGCCTTGACCACCTTGAGCGGCACCACCTCCTGACCTTCCGCCGTGGTGATCGGCTGTTCGGAGAGAAGGCCCAGGGTCTTCAGCACGGTGAAGACCGTGATGTAGCGCTCGCCGAAGCCCATCCAGAAGCGGATGTTGGGCACGTCGAGATTGCGCGAGAGCGAATGGATCTCGTCGTGACCGGTCATGTAGGTGGTGCGCATGCCGACCACCGGCAGGTCCCAGTCCTTGCGGATCTCGAACATCTTGTTCGCAGTCCATCGATTCTCCTGCCACGACCAGACCTGACCGGTGAACTCGCGGAAATTGATCTCGGGATCGAAATTGGTGGCGAAATAGCGCCCGTGATCGCCGGCGTTCACGTCGACGATGTCAATGGAATCGATACGATCGAAATACTCGTCCTGCGCCAGCCGTGCATAGGCATTGACCACGCCGGGATCGAAGCCGGCGCCGAGGATCGCGGTTACGCCCGCCTTGTCGCATTCCGCACGCCGCTTCCATTCGTAGTTTCCGTACCACGGCGGCGTCTCACAGATCTTGCGCGGGTCCTCGTGAATGGCGGTATCGACGTAGGCTGCGCCAGTGGCGATGCATGCCGACAGCACCGACATGTTGAGAAAGGGCGAGCCCACGTTGATGACGATGCGACAGCCCGTGGTCCGGATCAGCTCGGCGGTCTTCTCCACGTCGAGCGCATCCAGTTGGTGGGCAACGAGCTTGCCGTGCGTTTTCAGGCTGCCTTTCTCGTGGACCGAGCGGACGATTGCCTCGCATTTCGACAGCGTGCGCGAGGCGATATGGATGTCGCCCAGCACGTCGTTGTGCTGTGCGCATTTGTGAACCACGACCTGGCCTACGCCGCCGGCGCCGATGATCAATACGTTCCGCTTCATTTTGCTCGGATCTCCTTTCGCTTCGGGTTGATAGGGCAGGAACCTCAGGACAGGCTCGACAGGTAATCCTCGAACGAGAACTCGCGGATCAGGCGCAGGCGGCCAGCGAGCTCGCGCACGACGATCGACGGCATCTGCACGCCGTTGAACCAGTTCTTCTTGACCATGGTGTATCCCGCTGCATCCTGAATTGAGATGCGATCGCCCGGCTTCAGTTCGCGATCGAAAGCGAATTCGCCGAAGACGTCGCCGGCGAGACAGGACTTGCCGCACACCATGTAGTTGTAAGGGCCTGCATCCGGTGCGACCTTTGCGCTTTGCCGGTAGATCAGCAGGTCGAGCATGTGCGCTTCGATCGAACTGTCGACGATGGCGAGATGCTTGCCGTTGAAGAGCGTATCCAGCACCGTCACCTCGAGCGTCGTGCTCCTGGTGACGGCTGCTTCGCCGGGCTCGAGATAGACCTGCACACCGAAGCGCTGCGAAAACGCCTGGAGCCGGTCGCAGAACGCGTCGAGCGGATAGCCTTCGGCGGTGAAATGAATACCTCCGCCGAGGCTCACCCAGTCGACTGTCGACAGCAATCGGCCGAATCGCTCCTCGATGTGGTCGAGCATCCGCTCGAACAGGCCGAAATCCGCGTTCTCGCAGTTGTTGTGGATCATGAAGCCGTCGATACGGTCGACCACCGCCGCGATCCGCTCCACATCCCATTCTCCGAGCCGGCTGAAGGGACGTGCGGGATCGGCGAGGTCGAAACTCGAAGCGCTGACACCTGGATTGAGGCGCAACCCACGGCTCAAGCTGCCGCAGCGGCCGGCGAAGCGTTCGAGCTGGCCGATCGAGTTGAAGATGATCCTGTCGGCGTTCGCCACCACTGCATCGATCTCGTGATCGGCGAAGGCGACGCTGTAGGCATGGGTTTCGCCGCCGAATTTCTCGCGACCGAGCTTTACCTCGAAGAGCGAGGACGAGGTCGTGCCGTCCATGTACTCGCGCATGAGATCGAATACCGACCATGTCGCGAAGCACTTGAGTGCAAGCAGAACCTTTGCACCGGAGCGCGCGCGCACGCGCCGGATCGCCCTCAGATTCGGCAGCAGCGCGCCTTTGTCGATCAGGTAGTAGGGCGTCTGTATGTTCAAGGTGCTGGTACCTGTCCGGGCATGCATGGGCATGCACGCCATGTGGTGGAGATTTTTCTGTCGTGACGGCGCCAACGCCCGGGCCGGGGCAACGCCCCAGGCTCGGGCTCGACGGTCAGAAGGAAACGACTATGCTCTGGGAGGATGCGTCGCCGGTCCCGTGGGAAGAAGAATCAGCGCTTTGGCGCTATTCCCCCGGGTCCGCTTTGCGGCGCACAGCTGGTTCGCGACCGCGAAACCTGTCAGACCAAAGTAGGTGTCAGAACGAAAGACACGGACGAACACTGTCATGCACGCTCTCAGAGCGCGCGTGGCAAAGAATTCTTCCGTTTGGGTGGCATCCGATTCGATTGAGCCCATCCCCAATTGGAAGAGGGCGTCGCGAGACATGGCGTCCTCCCCAAACCAGTAGATGAAGCCTGAAACAGGCAGGCATGCCTTATAGCATTGTCCCCAGGGGAATTCAACCCGAATGCGGCGCCTGCCAGCCTTGTGATCCGGTTCAGCACCTCAGCGCGAGCCGCCATGTCGGCCAGCGGCGTAGCGGGGCGGCTTGGCGCTTTCCGGCATTGACGTCACAAATGAGAATCATTATCATTTGTGGCGAATAGTACTTTGAGCCTGAAGTCCTCCGCGGATACCCGCCCACGAATAACCGCGCTGCCAATCATGCTGCCGTTGTATCGGCGCGGGTCGCGGTCGGCGTCCGATTTTTATCCACGATTCCAATGAATCTCGTAAACCTCGACGAGCATCTTGCGCTGCTGGCGGCGTATGGAGAAGTCCAGACGCGCTGCACCCGGCTCATATCCGAGCAGCGAGAAGAAATCGAACGATTGCAGGCGGAGCTGACGGGCGTGCGTCACGAAATGGCGCGTCAGCTTGCGTTGCATCGCAACCTCATCGAACAGCTTCGACGTGGGCACGTGATACTGATCGATGTAGCAGATGCACGGGAACATGCCACAGCGACGAATTCCCCGGCCGACCATTCGGTTTGATTCGGACCGGGTTTCCCCACGGAATCGCTTCGCTCGCCGCCGAACGCGGCGCAGCTGCGCTCACCCCTGTACGACCGGGTTGATCCTCAACGACAGGGAGATGTCATGAAAATGAAAGCAGGGCGAACCGCAATCATGCTGCTGGCGATGCTGTGCGCCGGACCGGCAGTGGCCGCGCAGTGCGAGCTGGAGATCGAAAGCAACGATGCCATGCAGTTCAACAAGACCAGCATGGCAGTGCCGGCCAGTTGCAAGCAGTTCACCGTCAAGCTCAAGCATGTCGGCAAGCTGGCGAAGGCGATGATGGGCCACAACTGGGTGCTGAGCAAGACGTCCGACATGCAGGCCGTGGTGGCCGACGGCATCTCCGCAGGGCTGGACAAGGACTACGTCAAGCCCGGCGATGCGCGCGTGATCGCGCATACCAAAGTGATCGGCGGCGGGGAATCGGATTCGGTCACGTTCGCCACCAGCAAGCTCAAGGCGGACGAGGCATACACCTTCTTCTGCTCGTTCCCTGGCCATGCGGCGATCATGAAAGGCATGCTGACGCTGGCGAAGTGATCGTGACAGCGTCAGTCTGGTCGAACGAGCCGTTCAGAGACTAGACGACGGGATAGCGCCGCAGCTTCCCGATGCACAGGATTGTCAGCAACACTGCTGCAATCACCATGTGGAAAGTCCGGAGCAGAGCATCGGAGCGTACGACTCCGGGATCCTGCTCCTTCCAGGTCCATTGCGGCATCGTTTCGAAATCGGCCTCGGTGATCGCGATACCTTCGATGATGCGAGGCTCGAAGTACTCGCGCCACTGTCCGTGAAAAGCTTGCACCTGCTCTTGAAAGTGCTGATAGCGCGACACGCCGGTGCCTGCCAGTACGGTCATGCCCTCGTGCATGAGGATGGCCGGTGAGGCGAAACCGTATCGATTCACCAGCCGCTGCTGTTTTGCCAGCTGCTCGTCGAAGCGGTCGAGCGCTGCCTGGATCTCAGCATCCATTTGCCGGGCCATGAGAAAGAACGCCTTCAGACGAGCCGGGACCTCGAATCGACCGTCTTTCGGCAACAGCGACTCCGGCTTGCCGACGTGGTAGTACTCGGTGCGCAGCAGATCCTGATTGCGTGTGTAGCTATCGCTGGCGATTATCCGCGTCTGCGTTGCCAGCTCCGTCCGGGAGGGCGCCGGGCTAACGGCAGATACCAGCAGGTTGAGTGCGAGCGGAACGACCAGCACCAGCACGATCCAGCAACCGATCAGGATGAGGGCATTGAGCGCGGAAGATTTTCCGAGCGAGTTGACCAGGCCGGACAATGCGAACCAGAACAATCCATAGGCAATGACCAGGGCTGCCCAGATCAAAAGCATGACGAGCTGATCGGCTGCGCGCGTTTCCGGCCTGGTAAGCAGCCAGCCCGCCACGGGGACGATCAGCGCAATGCCCCGGAGGGCTCCGGCACGCACCGCGATCTTGCCGAAGACCAGGGTAGGAAGGCCCAGCGGCTGCGACAGCAGCATGCGCAGAGTGCCCTGTTCGCGCTCCGCCGCCAGCAGGTTGTAGCTTACGGAAAGGATCAGCAGGGGAAGCAGATAGGTGAGAACGAAGGCGAGGTCGAAGCGCCCGCTGAACAGATTCCACGGATTCTCGATCTCGCTGTCATACATGAAGTTCACTTTGCTGCGCACGCTCACCATGTAGTAGCCGGGAAGCATGTCGGATTGGCCGAAAGCGATCGGTGCCAGCGGCGCGGACAGCATGGCCGTATGCCTGGCGCCCATGCTGCGACCCACGGACGAAGCGTCCGCGGGATTGGCGAACGGATCCGGCAGCTCCTGCCCTGCCATTACGCGCCTGAGCTGCGCGATAGTGTTTTCGATACGCTGGTCGTCCTGCTGCAGTACCTCTGCGATGGCAAGGTCGCGTGCCCGGGTGTCGGTCAGACCGTTGTAGAGCGCATAGCCGATCAGCAGCGCAAGAAACAGACCGGCGAGCAGGAGGCTGCGATCGGCAACGAGCACACGCGCTTCGTGGCGGACCACTTCGCGCAGCAGAGAAGTTTGCGAACCCATGGGCTTATGCGACTACACGTCGCGGAGTGGCCGCGAGCATCAGACTCACCGCGAGCACCAGGCCTGCGGCGAGTATCAAGAGACTTCGAAAATTCTGGCGAGCCGCCTCCATGGCCTTGGGCGCCTCATATGCGAAGGGGGGCACCGTGGCCCAGAGCGACCGCTCAGCGAGATATTCGAAGTGCGACTCACCGTGGCCGTCGGCGTGCTCGACGAGATCCTGGCTGATGATGTCCTGCATCAGCCGGCGATGGTGCTCCGCCGCTGTCGAGAACGCGCGGTGCTGGGAAAAGTCCGTGCCCGTAATACCCATCGAAAATGCGCGCACCGTTATGATGGGAACAAGAAAGCCGATCCATTCCTGCATCGCCTGCTGATTGGAGTAGCTCTCCCACAGCGCGTTGAAATGACGGTCCATCACTGCGTAGCCGGCATGGTCGTGCACTTTCAGGCCGATACCCCATTGGCTCAGCGGAACGTCGGTTCCGAATGCGGTCCCTTCCCCGACCTGCTCGTTCCAGGCGCGCTGATACTCGACGTTGAGCTCGGCGTCCAGTTTCTTGTTGAACTCGCTGCGCGAGGCGCTCGGATATACGCTGCGTGAAAGATCCGCAACCAGGCGAGGCGCCACCACCGACATCGCGACCCACAAGGCCAACAGCCCGATCAACGCGGTACGCGATGAACCGGCACGCGCCGATACGGCGAGAACCAGGCAGATGAAGATGCCGAGATAGAGCGCGTAGGCGAGACCCATCCAGCCCAGGCGCAGGGCGGCATCCAACCGACTGCCGTCCTCCACGGCTGCCAGCACACTGATCACGGCCAGCACCACGGCCGGGAGCAGCACCAGCGCGACGCTCATGGCGATGGCCAACGCCTTACCCCACAGCAATTGCCGGGGAGAGACGCCCAGGCTCAATACCTGCCTCAACGTCCCCCGCTCGCGCTCGCCGGCGAGGGCGTTGAAGCCGAGCACGATCACCAGCAGGGGCACCAGCATCTGCAGGATCCACGCCGCCGACAGCGTTCCGAACCGCTGCAGGCCGGTGGCATCGTTGGCCGGGCGGAACTTCACCTCGCTCTGGCGGTGCGCTTGCAGCCAAAGCGTCGAGCCGGTGTACGGAATGAGGCCCGGCTCGACGATGGACAACGCCGGTTCGGGTTTGAACACGTGCATGCCCTGATGCGCGGCGTCGTGAGGATGGCGCTCGGGCTGCTGCAGCCAGTCGTCGTAGTCGAGCTTCGCGGCAGCCACGCGCTCGGCACGCGCTTCGGTCTGCCGCTGCCAGCCGACCGCCAGCGCGGTTGCGAGCAGCGCCAGGATGAGCGCGCCGGTCCATAGCAGCCTGCCGTCGCGCAGGTACTCGACCACGTCGCGCGTGGCGATCAGGATCGGTATGCTCATGCGCTCATGTGCTTCAGGTAGAGCGACTCCAGCTCGCTGTGGCTCAGCTCTGCCGTGCTGAGGCTCTCCACCAGGCGTCCTTGCTTCATGATGCCGATCCGGTTTCCGGTCTGCTTGGCATGAAACAGATCGTGCGTGGTGGTGAGAATAGCCAGACCGTCCCTGCGTGCCTGGTCGAGCAGCTCCGAGAATTCCTTTGCAGCCTTGGGATCGAGGCCCGAGGTCGGCTCGTCCAGCAGCAGCGCCTTGGCGCGCTTGGCGAGCGCGATCGCAATTCCGACCTTCTGCCGCATCCCTTTCGAATACGTCGACACGCGGCGATCGGCAGCGGCGCCGTCGAAGCCCGCCTGCTCAAGGAGGGCCATGAGCCGCTCGCGAGGCAGGCGCTCGCCGGTTGCCAGCACCGAAAAGTAGCTCAGGTTTTCGATGCCGGAGAGCACGCCGTAGAGCATGACCTGCTCAGGAATGTAGGCGAC
>JAHCKU010000370.1 GCA_026125625.1 Burkholderiales bacterium
ACGTGCGCTGCTCAAGCGCTACGGCGTGGTGTTCTGGCGCGTGCTGGCGCGCGAAGCGGACTGGCTGCCGGCCTGGCGTGATCTGCTGCTCGCCCTGCGCCGCCTGGAGGCGCGCGGCGAGATCCGCGGCGGGCGTTTCGTCGCCGGCTTCTCGGGCGAGCAGTTCGCGTTGCCGGAAGCAGTGAGCGCGCTACGCGAGAATCGCCGGCGCGAAGCGGGCAGCGGCGAGTGCGTGGTGTGCGGTGCGGATCCGCTCAATCTGGCCGGCATCATCACGCCAGGCGTGAAGGTTCCGGCAGTGCAGAGCAACCGGCTGCTGTTGCGCGACGGTGTCCCCATCGCCGCACTGGTAGGTGGACAGGTGCAGTACTTCGAGTCCCTCACGCCGGAGCAGGCATGGGAGGCAAGCAAGCGCCTGCAACGCGGATCGGGCAGCCACGCGCAGTGGGAAAGCTCCGCGCAGTAGTTTTGCAACAGACTGCTCAGCGCAGCGGCGCGCGTATCGGCAATCCCGGAAACGCCTTCGCCACCACTTCGCCGCCGTCGACCACCGTCTGTCCGTTGACCAGCACGTAGCGCATGCCGCGCGCGTAGCGCGCCGGCTGCTCGTAGGTCGCGACGTCCTGCACCCGATCCGGATCGAACACCACCAGATCGGCGTAGGTACCGGGTGCAATGCGCCCGCGCAGTGCCATGTCCGGGACGCGTGCCTGCAGCCGCTGCGCCGGCATCAACGTCATCTTGCGCAGGGCATCCATCAGCGACAGCGCCTGCTCCTCGCGCACGTAGCGCGCCAGCGTGCGCGTGAACGTGCCTGCCGAGCGCGGATGGCTGGGCGGATCGACGTCGAAGCCGTCGCTCGCGATCATGGTCAGGGAATGCACAATGGCGTGACGCACGCGCGCCTCGGTGTTGGCGTGGATCAGCACGAAGCCACCCTGCGCGCGATAACGATGAAACGTCTCGCGCGTCAGACGCTCGCCGGTCGCGACCCATTGCAGCTTGCGGTACTCGGACTCGGGCTTGTCCGTCCAGCTGTCGAACAGGAAGGATTCCAGCCGCGTCATGCCCGCGGTGTACGGATAGGCTTCGGTGGTGATGTCGATGCCGCGGGCGCGCGCCTGCCCGATCACATCCAGCAGGCGCTCCACCGCCTCCTGCGCGCTGCTGTTGATGTGTGCCACGTGCACCGGCGCGCCGCTCACCGCGCTGTGCGCGATCACCTCCAGCAACCCTTCCTCGCGGTCCGCGCTGCCGGCGCTGGATGCGCCGCGAATGTGGACGAAGGCGCTCGCCTGGTGACGGGCGGCGACGCGGAAGGCATCCAGGATCTCGCGCCTGGACGCCGCCGGCGTGTAGGCCAGGCCGAAGCCCACCCCCACTGCACCGCGGCGCAGGCCGTGCTCGATGCCGTCCAGGATGCGCGCCTGCTGCACCTCGTTGGCCGGCAGCCGCGCGGCATCGCCGGCAGGCACGAACACGCCGGGATCGTGCATCACCTGCATGCGCACGGGTGCATGGCCGACCGCGACGCCATAGTTGATCGGCATGCGCCCGACGCGCTCGGCGTACCAGCGGTCGACGTCGGCCACGCCGATCTCCAGCTCGAACGTGGAGGTCACCCCGTCCATGGCCTCGAACGTATTGCTGCGCGGATCGGTGCCGTGCCAGTGCAGATTGATGAAGCCGGGTGCCACCACCAGGCCGGCAGCGTCGATCACGCGCGCGCCGTGCAGCGGCGCAGTGCTGATCGTCTGCACCTTGCCCGCACGAACGCCGACGTTGCGCACCGCATCCAGTCCGCTGGCCGGATCCATGACGCGGCCGTTGGCGATGACGACATCGAAGTCCTGTGCATCCGCAGCAGCGGCCGGTAGCACGCTGACGGCGGCCAGCAGCGCGCCGGCAACGGCCAGGAAGCGGCGGCGTGTTCCAATACTGGATGCCGGCTTGCGCCGGCATGACGAAGACAAATTACAGGTTCCGCTGGTATGACGTGACATGGTCAATGAACCCTCTCGTCGCCCCGGCGAAAGCCGGGGCCCAGGCCTCGAACCGTCGTTCATGGGATGCACTCACAACCTCGATGCCGGCTTGCACCAGCATGACGAAGGCCCCTCAGGCACCGCTTTCCGCATGCGCCAGCTTGCCCTCATGCAGCGTCGACTCCGGCCGCAGCTTGCCGTCGAGCAGGGCACTGACGTTGATGTCGCCCATGACGTTGATGGTGGTGCGGCAGCGGTCGAGAAACCAGTCGACCGAGAACAGCACGGCGATGAACTCCACCGGCAGTCCGACCGCCATGAATACCATGGTCATGGTCACCAGCCCTGCTTCCGGAATGCCGGCCGCGCCGACCGAGGCCGCCATGCTGGTGACCACGACCAGCAGCTGCTGCGTCAAGCTCAGCTCCATGCCCAGGACCTGGGCGATGAACAACGCCGCCATCGCCTCGTACAGGGCGGTGCCGTCGTTGTTGAAGTTGGCTCCCACCAGCGCACCGAGGCTGGCCGAACGCTCGCGCAGGCCGACGCGATCGCGCAGGCAGGCATAGGTGACCGGCATGGTGGCGGTGGAGCTGGCGGTGGAGAAGGCCATCACCAGCGCATCGCGCGTGCCGCGCAGGATGTAGCCGGGCCGCGCCCATGAGCCGAGCCGGATGCGGGTCAGATACCACAGCGCCTGCAGCAGCAGGGCGATGACCACGGCGAGCACGAACCCGCCGAGCGGAATGAAGGCGGAGAAGCCCTTGGTGCCGACGATGCTGGCGATGATGCCGAAGATGCCAAAAGGAATGATTTCGATCACCCAGCGCAGAATGACGATCAGCGTATCGAAGCCGACGTCGATGGCATCACGCACATTGCGCAACGGCCGGTCGCGCAGACTGCGCAGGGCCACGCCGAAGGCCAGCGCCAGGATGATCACCGAGATCACGCTGCCGCCATCCGTGAGCGGTCCGAGCAGGCTGCGCGGGATGTTGTCGATGAACTGCTCGAACGGTCCCGGCAACGCCTGCGTCGCTGCCTCCGGCGGTGTCGGTCCGACCTCGTGCCAGGTGCCCGGTTGCAGCAGATTGGCGGTGGCCAGCCCGATGAAGATCGCCACCGTGGTGTTGAGCAGCAGCAGTCCTGCCAGTCGCGGTGCCGTGCCCGGCGGCAGTTCCGCCATCACCAGCGCACGGATGACCGCGAACAGGATCAGTGGCGGTGCCAGTGCTGCGAGCAGGCGCAGGATGAGCTTTGCCGGCGTGGCCAGCGCCCCTGCCTGCTCGCCCAGCAGCGCACCGACTGCGACCCCGAGCACCAGTGCGGCGATGATGCGCAGGTACAACGGCATGGCGACCCAGCGTGCCCATGGGCCGCGCTGCACTTCGGTCGAAGATGTGGACATAGGCAGCGTATGGTTGTGCCGGAAAGCGCCGGGAGCCTCCCTGGTGCCCGCTAGGGTACCCTACCGCATCGCGCATGTGCGCGTCCACGTGTCCTGCTGCGGCGCCTTCGAACGACTGAACCGTGCTCGGCGGCACCGGTCCCATTTAGTACGAGGCCGG